>CAZLTB010000055.1:0-2545 GCA_964562505.1 uncultured Candidatus Saccharibacteria bacterium | reverse complement strand
ATCGCCAGCCGGCCACCAGGTGCTAGTTTGGCTGAGAAGTGTTTGAGCAGGCTCTGCAGGGCTCCCAGCTCATCATTGACGGCTATCCGTAAGGCTTGGAAAGTCCGAGTGCTGGGGTGGATCTTGCCGGCATATGGGATAACCGTGCGGACGATCTCAGCAAGCTCAGTGGTAGTCTGAATCGGTTGGCGAGTCCGAGCTGTCACAATCGCTTTTGCAATTGCTCGCGATCGTCGCTCCTCTCCATATTGGTAGAGTATGTCGGCAATCTCTCGCTCGCTATACTCGTTGACTATCTCGGCTGCCGTTACCTCTTGCTCAGGATTCATACGCATATCAAGCGGGGCTTCGGCCTGGAAGCTAAAGCCGCGACTCCCATCGTCGAGCTGGGGTGAGCTGACCCCGAGGTCAGCCAGCATCATATCGACTGGTGGAAAACTGGCTTTTTCCAGATCACCAAAGTTGGCTTGGAGTATCTCCACATTCTCGCGGTCTCCGAGCTGAGTGTGAAGTGCTGCGATAGCCTGGGGGTCTTGATCGAACAAGTATCCCCGGCCACCCGGCCCCACTGCCTGCAAAAGTGCGCTGCTGTGGCCGCCATAACCGGCGGTCAGATCGGCAAAACTCTCGCCTACTTGGGGCTGCAATACTTCTATCACTTCATCTAAGAGCACTGGTATGTGTTGCATCTTTTTCATGTCAAGGTTACCTATTCAGCAGCCAGTTTTTGGCTTTTTGTATTTGTTTTTGGTAAGTTAAATGGTCAAGCTTGGAGTTAAGTAAGCTTGACGCTCTGTTGTGGCAAGGACTTAGGTATAAGTCCTTATATAGTTTGTGAGGTGGAGTTTTGTGTTTGGTCATAGGTCCTAGAGTAATTTATATTTAAGCGTCACCCTCCAGAAACGCTCACTGACTGCCAAATAGCTAACTTTGATTTTTGTTGTTTATTTTGGTTTTTTAATGTACTTGGTTGTTCCGGCAGCTGCCGGATTAAAACCTCATCAACTAGGTTTTGGCATTCTCGGCGGCCATGAGGCGCCAGTAGTTGCCAGCTCGTACTGCTACGACATCGTGGGTGATGCCAGCAAAAGCCAGTTGATGAGTTTCTATGGTAATGCGTCCTTGTTTGGCGTCCATAATGGGTTCGGTCTTGCCCATGCGAAAGCGAACATTGAGATCAGCAGTATGCTCATCTAGTATGTTGCCTTTGAGGGCAGCTTCCATTTCGGTGCGCCAGGTGCGCTCAGCGTAAAGGTGCAGGTAGTTCCCAAAGCCGCGGGTAACGACAACTTTTTCGCCTAGCTCTAGGCGAATTTCTTTGGGGATGGTCAGTCTATTTTTGTCGTCAAGTTTGCGTTCGAAGTAATCCATCTGTTGTTTCTTTTTCCTTACCCACTGTTACCCACTACATCCAGTATACTACCCACTCCTACCCACTGTAAAGACTTTTACCCTACTTTTTTAGTACTTTCTACCCTATTATTTGAGCTTGTATAGAAGCAAAAAGCGTACTATACCGAACATAGGTCGAACTATAAATGTGTTCAACTGTTCGGTATGGCTTAGTACTATAGAGTTAGATTAAGATTTCCACTCTTTATAGAGTGTGTAGTCGACGTTACTTTGTCCACCATCAGCAAATATCACAGCGCCATTAATAAAGCTGGCTTTATCAGAAAGAAGGAATGCTGTAGTTTCAGCTATTTCCTCGGGCTTTCCTATCCTACCAAGAGGTGTGATCTCTTCCGCAGCCTTTTTGATTTCGTTATTCTCAGGTCCCATATTCGTATCAATCCAACCGGGCGCAATAGCATTAACGCGGATACCGCGGTATCCCAATACATTGCCTAAGCTCTTTGTCAGGCTTATCAGGCCAGATTTAGCAGCAGAGTAACCAAACCCTACAAATGCTCCTGTTGCGGCATCATTACTTGCGATATTAACGATAGCAGCTCCTTTTTGCATGGTCTTACTAAGAGCTTCTACGATAATATATGGAGCTGTTAACATTACCTCCAATGATCGGTCCCACTTTTCTAAATCAAATTGCTCAACACTTTCGTCTTCAAAGAGTCCTGCACAATTGACAATATAATCAAACTGAATATCTTGAAACTGCTTTACAAGTTCTTGAGTCTTATTTCTATCTGATAAATCCGCTTTATAATATTTTATTTTTTCAATCCGTTCAGGTTCAGGGTCATTGGAGTTATAAATCCCCACTACCTCACAGCCTTCCAACATAAGTTTTTTAGCAATTGCTCCACCAATCCCACCGGAAACACCAGTTACAAATGCTTTCTTCATTTTGTCTCCGCAATTACGCTTAATTCCATACTTGCACCAAGTGGCAGTGAGCTCACGCACACAGCTTCACGCACCGGAAACGGTTTACTAAAGTAAGTAGGATAGGCCTCGTTGAATTCAGGCATGATAGACATATCGGTCACATAAATAACTACTTTTATAACATCCTCTAAGCTAGCTCCGGTAGCCTTCAGTATTGCTGAAATATTTTTCAATATCTGATCAATAATTTTTACAA
>CAZLTB010000054.1:0-2585 GCA_964562505.1 uncultured Candidatus Saccharibacteria bacterium | reverse complement strand
CCTTTGGCGTTACGCTCGACGTACTCAATTATCTTTTCAGCTACGTTTCGGCTGGTCACCTGCTCTGGTGTTTTAAGGCTAGCCGAAGAGTTCACCTCTAGCACAAGTGGACCGCGGTTAGAGCGCATCATATCAATACCGCAGATTGGTAGACCCATTGCCTTGGCGGCTTTGACTGCAATCTTTTCCTCTTCATCAGTTAGCTTAATGGCTTTACCAACACCGCCCAAGTGGGTATTGGAACGGAATTCGTCCTCAATGCCTTGGCGCTTGATGCTGGCCACCACGCGGCTACCGACAATCAATACTCGTATGTCGGAACCGGCGGATTCTTCAATAAATTCTTGAAGCAAAATGTTAGTACCCTCTTTGTCCATGACATAAAAGCCTTGCAGTACGCTTTTGGCGGCTTTACGCGTTTCAGCCAAAACTACGCCGCGGCCATGGGTACCGCTAGCTAGTTTAATAATAATTGGCGGCCCCTTTAGCTCATCAACCAGCGCGTCAATTTCCTCGGAGCTGTCAGCACCACGGGTAATAATAGTCTTCGGGATACCAATGCCGGCACGTGCCAATAGCTGGGTGGCTCGTAGCTTATCGCGGCTACGGACGATTGCAATTGAACTCGCGGTAGTAAATACACCTTGCATCTCGAACTGGCGGACAATGGCCGAACCGTAGCGTGTATAACTGGCGGCAATCCTCGGGATGATGGCATCATAACCCTTAAGAACTTTACCATCTAAGATTACAACTGGGTTATTTTTTTCTATCCGAGCCTCGCACTCGACATAGTTAATAACCTCCACTTCGTGACCGCGTTTTTTGGCTTCTTCAACCAAACGATTAGTGGAATAATTACCCGGACCTTTAGATAAAATTGCTATCTTCATGACTTTACATCGTAACGATACTCGCCGCCCAAAGCAGCGTCAACCAAAAATCCATGTTGCCGTAAAAAGCGTCTTCCGAGCAAAACGCCCTTCATCATACTGGTCCGGTCGCTTAATGAGATATTGATGGGATACTGCACGCCGCGAATGGTGATAGTAGTGGCAATAACATAGCGCAGTTCGGAAGAGCCGTTGGAACTTTTAACGTATTTTTTTTCGTACTTACCAACATTTGCCCGAGGCTCACGACCGAATGGCAAAAAACTAACGGCCGTTTTGCCCGTCGGCAGTTTAACCTCTTTTATCGAGCTGGCATGCAAAGCACCAGAGTAAGCCCCAGTGTCAACTTTGGCAACCACGTCAATAATCCCGAAATCCGGGAAGCTAACCTTCTCAAATGCACCAATTGTGCGGGATGAGTCCATGTGCATGTTTTAACATATTTTTTAATTATTATCAACCTAGAGAGCGGCTATGAGGTTGGCTATTTTAAGTGTCCCTGACGCTTCTGGGTGGAACTGGCTAGCAATCTTGTTGCCTTTCTTTATTATTTCTACCCCGTAATCAGAATCTGCCAGTATCTCAAAATCGGCCGGGGGTTTCACAACGTGCCACTGGTGGGCTTCTGTTTGTATAAAATTCTTGTCGCCTAGGACTGCCTGCCCCTTGCGCGTAGCTTTAACTGGCGCCTGCTTTTGCAGCAAATGGTTCATTTTGGGCACGTCTGCACCGTAAGCTTTGGCAATTACCTCAAAACCCATGCAAATACCCAACATTTTTATTGGACATGACTTCACAAAGGCGATTTGGTCCTCGTACCATAATCGGCCCGGCTCAATGTGGTCATCAATCTCAAGTCCTTCTCCGCCACCGCCAGAAAGAATTACCAGTTCTTTGCCCTGCCAATGAAAATCTAGACCAGGTTTATAGTCTTGAAGCTCAACTTTGTGCCCAGCTAGTGCCTTTTTTAAGCTGGTTAAGTGTTGGGTGTTGTTATTTACTAAGAGAATTTTCATATTGGGAGGCTTTTTGCAGAACTTGTTTTTTGTGTGCGTCGTTAACGTGATGATATGCCAGCCAAATGACTACACCCAGGACCAAGATGATGATTACCAACATCGGAATGAACCCGGAATCATTTTTGTTTTGGTGCATACGCTTATTATTATGCTCGAATATGTCAAATTTTTGAAGATGTTTATGGTTAGTTAAACAGCCCGCGCCGGACTTGGGTATTATCAAGCTTAGATAAAAGCTCTTTTTGTTCGGCTGAAAGCTTGGTCGGAGTATCGACAACAATAGTCACAATGTGAGCACCGCGGCTCGATTTATTAAGATGTGGCACGCCGTGGCTACTCAACTTAAAGTCGGTGCCACTTTGTGTGCCAGCCGGCACTTTCATACGCACCTTGCCGTCAACTGTTTCTACTTCAATCTCGGTGCCAAGCGCCGCTTCGACCATACTAATATGCTCGCTCGATAAAATCAGATCGCCCTCGCGAGTAAATTTCTTGTGCGGTTTAACCCGGATGTTTACGTATAAGTCCCCCTTTGGACCACTAGCAATTGCTTCGCCGTGTTCACGCAGACGAATGGTCGCGCCATCGTCGATACCAGCCGGAATTTTAAGTCCGACTGTTTGATTTTTGCGCTTGGTGCCAGCACCATGACACACGGTGCACTCTTTTTCGG
>CAZLTB010000053.1:0-2647 GCA_964562505.1 uncultured Candidatus Saccharibacteria bacterium | reverse complement strand
ACGAACACTAATGAAAATTCACTAACCTGAGCCATGGCTATAGCTGCTTTGAAGCTGGTCCTTTTGGTGTAACCCATGAGTCCCATTATTACCAGTATTATCAGAGGTTTTAATAGGATAGTAATAGCGCTGGCCATTATTACAGCCGGCAATAACGTATGCATATTGTTAAATGTTAGGCGTGTACCGAGCGATATAAAGAACACGACTATAAAAAAATCACGAAGTGGCCGAAGCCGTGCACTGATTTCCTGAGTATAAGGCAGCCCCGCTAACGCTATACCGGCAATAAGGGCACCGATTTCCAAACTAAAACCAGAAAGCTCAAATAGTGCTGCAGTACCGAACCCCCAGCCGAGAGCGAAAAGAAATAAAAATTCCTGACTGCCAGCTATAAATTTGTGTAGGCGGGGCAGAATAAAATTACCAATGACCAATAATGGTACCGCAATTACTGCTCCTTTGAATGTCAGCCAAGCCAGTTGATTAAGAGAAAAACTATGCCCGCCTTGAGAGGTCACAAACAACAAGGCTATAGTTGCCATAACGTCCTGAATTAGAAGCATACCGATAGCTATTTTGCCGTACAAACGATTCTGTTCTTTTTTATCGCTCAGGAGTTTCAGAACAATGATGGTGCTTGAAAAAGCTAGCGCCACACCAAAAAACACTGATTCCATGCGGGTAAGACCCAAAATAATGCCACCTCCCCAGGCAAAACCAGCAGTGGCCAAGACCTGCAAAACTGCAGCAAAAGCCGCTACTCTCCCAACTTCTTTAATAACTCTGGGGTTTAAACCAAGTCCGATGATAAATAGCAGAAGGGCAATACCGATACTTGAAAAGACCTCAATAGTCTGCGGTGATTGTATTAAATGTAGAACGCTGGGTCCGACTATAATACCGGTTAAAATATGTCCTATGATAAGCGGTTGCCTAATCAGGCGCATTAAAAGCGCCATGCCGGTGCCGATAACAATTACTAAACTTAGTTCCGCAAAAATTGATGGATGCATATTTGTATTTTGTTAGCTATATGAGGTATTCTACAACAAATAAGGATAAGCATCAAAGATGAAGAATCTATTCAGAAGATTTGCAAATAGAATATCGAACTGGACTGGCTCTGCTTCAGCCTTTTTACTGGCACTTATAGTTGTTGTTGTCTGGGCTCTAACCGGTCCAACCTTTCATTATTCAAGTACCTGGCAACTAGTTATCAATACCGGCACAACCATCGTTACTTTCTTAATGGTATTTTTAATTCAAAATACACAGAATCGTGATGGCAAAGCTATGCAACTCAAACTTGATGAACTAATTTATGCCAGCAAAGCTGCGCGTGACGATCTGCTTGACCTGGAAGACCTGAGTGACGAGGAAATATCTGAGCTCAACGAGGAATTTAAAAGGTTGCATGACGTAAGTGCCGCTGCTCATCCTAATCCAGCTATGCATAAATTACACACCAAGATTGAGGCTGAAAACCATCGCCGCATAAGTCTCCGCGATGCTGGCAATCTGAGCCTACATGAAGCCGGACATATGTTAAACCAAAAGTTTAATCCTCTAAGTAATCACAAAAAAGAACCCTAAATTACTCTTGACAACATGCTTATGCTCATGAGAGTATAAACCTACTTCTGCCAGCACATGTGGCTGCAGCGAAGATAAAAATAACAAAAAAAGAGACTGACGCGTGGAGTGTTAGTTGTAGTGGAGGGGGCAGACAATGTCCATAAAAATAAAAATAATACATAAAAAGGGCGAACGCGTGGAAGTAAAAGTACGAAGGCCTAGATGGCAAAATTTTATAAGTTACTAATCTAAAATCCCTAATCAAAAGCTCGTAATACAAAAATTATGGGCTTTTTGGTTTTATTTAGTGGTTTTGCTTAGCTTTTATAGCAGCGTCTATTAATTTGCTGAAATCTTCAATAGTACGAACACCGCTAGAATCTATTTGTTTCCCGTCGAGTAGGAAACTGGGGGTACCACTGAAACCGAGCTTTTGAGCCTCTGCACGATCGGCTTGGACGAAATTATTAACTTGCTCGCTCTTCATATCTTCGTGAAATTTATCGAGGTTGAGTCCTATCTGATTCGCAAACTGATCGAAAAATTGCTGAGGACTATTACTCTCGCGCCAGTTTGGCTGGTTTTCATATAGTTGCTGGTACATTTCCCAGAATTTGCCTTGGAGACTGGCAGCTTCAGCTGCCCGGGCACCGATTAAAGCATTTTTATGCAGCTCAACTAATGGAAAATTGCGAAACTGAAAAGTGATCTGATCACCATATTTTTGTTTGACTTGCTCAACCAGTGGGTAATAGGCGTAGCAAGCCGGGCAGGCGAAATCACCATATTCGGTTAATGTAACGCCACTCTTACCCGCACCAACAGTATGATTCGTCAGTTGTGAAGAATTAGCGTTATTGCCAGTAGGAGCACCAGCTTTATGTTTTGTAACTACAAGAATACCTAAGAAGATAACGGCAAAAGCCAACAGAATCATTGTAAAACGCTTTGTCATCTTGTTCTAAACCTCCAGTGTGACTCTATATTATCATGACTCGATAATCATAAGCCGTTGTCGTAGTATTGGTATATGCACATATTCCTGTTGCTTGTTTTGGCTGCACTTTCT
>CAZLTB010000052.1:0-2669 GCA_964562505.1 uncultured Candidatus Saccharibacteria bacterium | reverse complement strand
AAAAGGCCGCGACGGCGTTTGAGCAAGCTCTTAAGCTAGAAGATAACTTAGCAGCACGTCATGTTGCCTACGCTAAAGTGCAGGAAAAACTTGGGAACGATAAGCGTATGTTCGAAGAACTTGAGACAGCGGCTGAACTCGAGCCAAACGTCGAAACCTACAATTTGCTATTAAAAGTTTATGAAAATCACGAGATGGCGGCTGAAGCCGATCTAATAAAGCAAAAACTCAATAAGTTAATTGTCCCGGCTGGCCGGCCAAAACGAATACTACGCCCGCGACGAGTTGTTATTTAAGGTAAGTCGAAATTGGTACACTGTTTTTCAAGGTTAGAACTATTTTGATAACTTAGCGGGCAGCTTTTCAGCTACTGGTACTTCGGTAGTAACCCAAACGTCATCATCCTTGCACTCGTAAGTGAATTTGTCGTATTCTTTAAAATCTTTGCTAACCTTAAAGTTATTGGTAATTTCCCAGCGAACTTTGCGCATTGGTTTATTGCAAGTTGGGCAATTCATATTCATATTATAGCAATAAGCTTGGTGCAGCGTAATGAACGAGGTTAGAACTGTACTACTGACTTATATTTAAAACTTCCACTCGTTCCACGTCAATATTTGGGCCTGTCGCTAATTCTACTAGGAGAGCAAAGCTCGCACCCTTATTAATTACTGCATGGGGCGTGAAGGGCTCAACATCAAACATGAAGATTTGCTCATCATCCATCATTTTGTCTTCATGCTTATGTCCTTCGTCATCTAGCCATACCATATATAGCTCCTCGCCAATGCCAACGAACACTTCTCGACGCGGATGTTTGTGGTTGCCGCCATATTCTCCCGAAGGAATGTATACAACACTTCTTTCATCAACTTTAAAATCCTCAGGCAAAGGTAACTGGTCTGTTCTTAAGTTCCACAGACCATTGTCTTTTCTGTAAGTTGGTTGGATGGCTGTTTTTATAATCATCGTGCTTATGGTTTTGGTGCAGGGAGAGGGATTCGAACCCCCGAAGGCGAATGCCAGTAGATTTACAGTCTACCGTGTTTGACCGCTTCACTATCCCTGCGCGCTTTGTAAAGTTTAACAGCTGAGCAAGCCAAGGAGTAGGCTTTGCCTGCTCGACTGCTTGCGAAGCTAAAGGAAAATCCGACTACGAGATGAAGTTTTTGTATTTATACAAAAACAAATAGACAAGTCGAAATTTGATGTGGAGCCGTTGACGAGACTTGAACTCGTGACCCCCTCCTTACCATGGAGGTGCTCTACCACTGAGCTACAACGGCGTAATTCAGAGGTGCATTATACCAAACAACCAGTTACAGAACTACAAAAGCTCAGGGTTAGGGCGCATGACGGGCGGGGTATTCCGACCTGTGTAAGCACCCCATGTAATGAACAAGGTGCCCTGGCTCCTATTTGGCCTGCTAGTGGTGGGGTGAATTCTAACTGAAGGGTTAGGGTTGACCTTCATGCTAGCATAGTCAACTCCAAGCCCTGGCAAAGCTGGCACAATGGCTTCAGTTACAACTGCAATATCAAGTGGCGGCTCCTGTACCCCGAAGTAATCATTGGCCTTGGCCGCATCAAAAATGTCTCTGATTAGCTCGTCAACTGCACCAACAGCTCGGAATGTAAAGGGACCGTAATCAATGCTAAAACCTTGCACCATTTCTGGTTCAGTAGATGGCAAGGCTTCGTTTGGTGGCAGAGAGTCCGGTCCAGCGCCGTACAATAAATGAGACGGTACGACACAATCTGAAGTGGGAACTTCTGCAGACATTTATTTTGCCACGCTTACGTTTCTTCGCTTTCATTATAAACCGTCCATAAGCACAATAACAAGTCAAGGCTAAGCATTAAATCTGTTTTTGATTGTTAACCCCTGTTTTGTTACACTTTGTGAGTATTTATGCCGACGTAGCTCAGTGGCCAGAGCGGCTGTTTTGTAAACAGCGGGTCATCGGTTCGACTCCGATCGTCGGCTCCACGTCAAACCACGACTTATTGATTCGTTTTTGTAAATTCAAAAACTTCATTTCTTAGTCGGGTTTTCCTTTAGCTTCGCAAACAGTCGAGACGAATGAACCTTACCCCATCGAAAATCCCCTTTCGATGGGGACCCCGATCGTCTCCTTGGTTTGCTCAGCTTGTTTACAAGGAGAATCTTATCTGTTAAACTCTTCTGGATTATGGCAAAGAAAAGCGACAAACGACGTATTGTGGGACTAGTCAGTGAAGAGACTGGCCGGCGCAATTATTACACAATGAAAAATACGGTAAACACTCCTGATAAATTACGCCTGCGTAAGTATGATCCAGTAGCCCGCAAACATGTTTGGTACGCCGAGACCAAAAAGAATCTAGGCCGAAACGAAGTCAAACCAAAAAAATAATTGTGCCAGGTTAGCCTGCTCACGAGCAAAGCTCACGACCCGCTAACCTTTTTGGCGCCGTGCTGTGTCAGTGACGCGCTGTCGCTCGTTCAGCGTACTATTTGTACGACTCACTCGCTCCTTGCTACTTCCTAGCACTGCATCCTAACACAATCATTTTTTACGGAAGAAAGTGTAATGACATCCGAAATTGTATCTGTTACAGTATGGTAGTCCTCGACGTAGGGGTGTAGCTCAGCTGGCTAGAGCGACGGTCTCCAAAACCGTAGGTCG
>CAZLTB010000051.1:0-2714 GCA_964562505.1 uncultured Candidatus Saccharibacteria bacterium | reverse complement strand
GAGTCTGCCAACAATCCATGGTTTACTGAATCCAACAATGTAAGAGTACTCGGCACCGTGTAGTCCTAGCCCTATCAAACTAGTCATAATTAATATGCCACTGAATAGGATCGTTATAAATTTTGTCATCTTACCTCCTTGGCTTTTAGTTCATAATCTAAACAG
Source organism: uncultured Candidatus Saccharibacteria bacterium (assembly GCA_964562505.1). Classification (GTDB taxonomy): domain Bacteria; phylum Patescibacteriota; class Saccharimonadia; order Saccharimonadales; family CAZLTB01; genus CAZLTB01. The sequence continues at coordinate 2,549 of CAZLTB010000051.1, read as the reverse complement.
CATTAAACCTTTAAAATTTACTGGGTGCTGTTAAAAATGTCGCAATTAAAAAAGGCGCCTGCTAGCAGGCGCCTTAATTGGAGCGAATATTATTAGTAACCGCTACTGCCGCTGCTGCGTAAGAATAGCAGCCAAATCAGTCCATAAACTACGACAGCTACCACTACATAGATTAGAATCCATTGCCAGAGCGGGCGTTTAGCGTAGCTCTTTTTGGCTGGTGGTGTGCTGTTTGGTGGGGTTGCTGGCGCCTCAGGTGGCTCAGCTTGTGCTGGCGGTGGTGTTGGCGTTTGATTTTGGGGATCCATTGAAACTCCTTATGGTTACTAACATGTATTATACGCTTCCATGCTACTAGGATTTCTTAAAAACCATTAGGTTGTTAATCAGCCATCCCATATGATAGCCGCTGGCTATAATGATTTTTAAGTAAGTTTCGTCAATTTCATTACGCTTAAATCCGCTAGCTCCAAAAATTCCTTGCCAATATTCTTTGGGCTGGCAATTAATGTGGCCCACCCCGCCCTGGCCGGGCTGGGCCGCTGAAAAAATAACTGTGTCTGAGGTTTCGGTGATATGCGCAATGGCCCTAGGTGCGCCTTCGGGGGGTATGTGCTCCAATACCTCCAGACAAATTGCAATATCAGCCTGTTTCTTGATAGGTTGCTTAGTTATGTCGTGCAGCAATATGGAGCTACGCGGTATTTGCAGCACCTTATCATCTATAGCCTCCGGAGCATTGTCTATACCGGTGACTTTAATGCCTTTATCCAAAAATGGCTTTAGGTACAAACCAGTGGCACAGCCAATGTCAATAACAGACCTAGGGTTATATTTCCAAATCAACAAGTCGGCTAGTCTTTTAGCTTGCTCGCCCTCCTCTTCGTTTATCTGTTTGTAATAATCTAAGTCATAGCTGCTCATGGGCTTAGTATAACCTAGGCCGCTCTGGGCAGAGTTTATTAAGTGTTTTGAGCTCTTTCGTAGAGCAACTGTACCATTGAGTCAAAAACCACGCCTTCAGCAGGCATGGCGTCAACCGGTATTAATAGACCCATAGAGTCGTAGGTTTCCAATACGGGAACAGTCTGTGCGTTAAATTCATCCAGACGTTTGCGCAGTCCGGCTGGGGTATCGTCGTCCCTATCGCGTTCACAAGCTTGCATGCGGCGAAAGGCTTCATCTTCGGTAATTTCTAAATGTATAACGGCTCGAAGTTCATGTCCGGCCTCTTTTGTGGCAGCCAGAATTGCTGGCTCTTCACCGTGCATGCGGCCAACGGCACTTAACAGAAAGGGGCGCCCAGGAATAGCTAGCTTACCGATTAATGGCACGACCAGCTCCATAAACACTTCTGTATCTATTAAATCTCCTCTTGTCATTGCCTCTTGTACCCGAGAATCAAGTCTGGTGTGTCGTTACACCTCGCCCCCACTCAAGACTGGGGCGCCAATACTTTGACCAAGCTGGTTCATACGCTCGTCTTTACCGGCGAATTGCCGCCCGAAGGCATTGACCGAGCCTTCGCCGAGCCACTCGCCTATCTCTCGAATTTTAAGCTGAGAACTTTTTTTCACGAGGCAAATAATACCATAAAGGTTATATTTAATCAATAGAAGCCAAGCAGAGACCCTCTCTTTAGTTGGTGTTCACAAAAGGCCAACTATGTGCTATAATATATGTGTTATGAGACGACCATATCAACTTGGCGCGGCTTTAGCTTTAACTGCTGGACTTATTGGTGGTTGTGGCGAAAGTACGCCGGAACATCATGATATTAATTCAATGCCCAATGTCGAAACGACTACTACCATAACTCCTACTACTGCGCAGAAGCTATCTGTTATTGATCAGGCTAAAGCTGACTATATTCATGCTTACGGCTGCCCAGTGGAAGTCCAGGTAGTTATTGGAAATACAACCGAGGATGCTGCCGTAGGAGGCAATACGCTTGCGCAAAGCGTTTCGGGTGAGATTACGCTAGACTCGGAGGACTGGATAACTATGCCAAGTGACGAGCAACGCGGCACAATACTTCATGAAATGACCCACGCCTGCCAGAAAAAAGACCAAAATGACCTCACTCCACCCTTTTTCTTAAGCGATGGCGCCGTAGCTGTCGCAGAGCAGGGACTATCTTTATTAGTAACTTTGCCAGATGGTGCCAAAACCGGTTTTCGTCAAGTTGAAGAAGGTGCCGCCGAAGCTTTGGCCTATAGTGTTGACCATACTTACGTTACCCACCATCCTAAGTATTATGCGCTCGGTGAGCTTACACTAAACCTAATAAAGCAGCGACAGATTACTCCCCAACAAGTAGCCTCTTATGCGCAAAACAGTGATTTACTAGGCTACGTCGCTGCCTTATACGGTGAAACTGGTGTTGCTACAAATCAACAAATGCAAGACGTGGTTACTTCTTTCCAAAATGCCTAGATTTCCAATATTCGACAATTTAATAAAAAGCTAAGACTTGCCGTTTAGATATTTACTAGCAACACTGAGTGCGAACGACGGCAAAATGACAAAAACTGTTAGCATCAGTAACT
>CAZLTB010000050.1:0-2768 GCA_964562505.1 uncultured Candidatus Saccharibacteria bacterium | reverse complement strand
TCGGTCGGCACTCCAAGGAAGCCAAGCGCATAGCCAAAAAGGCGGGCATAGCCTTGATTGTGATTATGTTTAGTATTGAAGTCCTGAACTTTGCGGCGGAATTTACCCAAGGCTTGGCAATTAGCCGTGGCCCGGTCTCCATAATCCGCGCCATCGAAGGCATCCAACCGCTCTATATGCTGTTGTTAGCAGTTATTCTGGGGCCGTTTCTGCGCAGCTTTTTCAGGGAACAAATTGATAAAAACTTTCCCAAGAAAGTTGTTGCCATGCTGGTGATGATAGCCGGGTTGTATCTTATCGCTTCTTAAGCACTCTCGAAATACTGGAACGGTTTGTTTCCCAGGTGGCTGATTCAAAGACAGCGACCGCCAGAGCACATACGGGTAGCGCTACACACTTCTTTCCGGTAACCACCATGCTTATCGGGCCAAACTGCATTCCCCTGTTTTGGGCCAGGGCGCCCAAGCTGTTTTGGATATCGGCTCGGACTTCTGCCTCGGCATGGCCTTCATGTTCAACCAACAGGCCTTTCCCTGTCTTTTTATCCTGCATCCAGCCAATACCCGCCCATACTTCCTGGTTGCGCTGAGAGGTACGTATCTGTGACATAACAACGTAAAGTCGGTCGCCCCACTTGCCTTCAAGATTGGTTATAGGGCCGTCTATCGCCTTAACTTCGCTGCCAGGCGGCAGGACCGAGCTGAGGTAAATCAGGTTGAAGTTAGCGACTCCCGCATTTACCAAGGCGTGGTCAAAGGCAGATATTTCAGTCGGCCCAACGCCGGTACCAGTAGTTATATTAATCTTCATCTATGTTTATTTTAACTCTCTCGCCAATATTATACATAAGTTGCATAAAATGCAATTAGCTTTTGGCTTTAGGGTTCTTGAGGCTCACGGTGTATTTTTTGAGAAAATGGACAGGATGGTGAGTTAGTTTAGATTCGCGCAATCCCTCAAGCCCAAGATCTTGCTCTATATTTATAAATGTCTGCTTTTTGGAGCTTAACTCCCGAGCGGCAACATATTTTAGGTATTGGAAAATGCCCTGAAACGACACGTCGGCCTTTTCGAAATGTATGACACCGTGATTATTCTGGACAATTTCGTAAATACTGAAGCCGGCAAGTATATCATTGACCATAACGCCGAGAACTTGAACGTCTAGGTGTTTTGCATGTTGCAGTACCCTTTTTATTGCTGTTAATTCATTCTGTGTTTCGGCTCTATCTTTGCTCATACTTTTTTCCCATGTTTCGAATACTTTTATAATGTCATCCTGTATTTTTTTATCTGATATATCTAGAGGTATAACTTTTAGATTTTTTCCATAAAGAGATTGAAATCTGTTGAGTACATAACGCCTTTTGGCATGAAGTTTACCTGGCAATTTTTCTTGATCCTCTACGGCTAAAATGTAATCAAAATTATCCCTATCCTCATTGATGATAAATTTGCGAGGGTGGGTGAATGAATCAACAACGGTTTTGGGAATGAGCCTGAGCTCATGTACATAACCATTCAGTTTTGCGTAATCCAAGAGTTTAAGCGCTGTTTCATCTGGTTTGTTGTCACCCAGGAATGTCAAAAATTTTGTGCCATCTAAGTAATCGCTAAATTTGAGTACCAAATTACTATTCAGTGTGCTAATCTCCACATCTTGACTGGTATCCCAACTAAAAATGCTTGTGAACCCAAAATCGGAGTAGGGCTTATGGTGGTTTGTGTACTTAGCCACCGCGTCTTTATCGGTAATCTCAAGTCGTTTGAACTCAGGGAACATTGGCAGCATAGTTAAAAGCTATTGTATATCACAATGGTCCCAAGTATATTTAATACAATATGCTTAACCTAATATCAAAAAACAAACGTAAGTTCATAACGACCGCAGTTTTCATAGGTTTTACTACATGGTGGTTAATTCTGAAGTCCAAGCATCCAGCCGGTGACCCTGCCTATCAATACTTCACAGCAACATATGGATTAATGGCTTTGCTAGGGGCTATATGGGGTATAGTGATTTCAAGAAAGTGGGGGGGTAGACGTAGTATTTTGGGTCTGGCAATTTTGATGTTTGCGTTTGGTTTATTGGCTCAAGAGTTCGGACAACTGGCTTATAACTACTATATATATTACAAAAAGGTTGATATTCCTTATCCCTCCCTCGGCGACATAGGTTATTTCGGTAGCGTTTTGTTTTATATTGCGGCTGCGTTCTTTCTAGCCAAAGCAGCGGGGGTTAAGGTGTCTTTAAAACAGCTTAAAGCTAAGGTGTTGACCGTACTAATACCTATTGTATTGGTAGGTACATCTTATACATTATTCTTACGAGGGTACGCATTTGACTGGACTCACCCTTTGACAGTATTCCTTGATTTCGGCTATCCATTTGGCGAAGCTATCTATATATCTATTGCTGTATTAGCGTTCCTGCTTTCCCGTAAACTGCTAGGCGGAATTATGCGCAATAAAATCTTTCTTTTAATTATCGCTCTTCTGGCCCAGTATGTAGCTGATTTTAACTTTATTTACCAGGCCTATCATGGTACTTGGGCCGATGGGGGTTACGGAGATTTTCTTTATCTAGTTGCATACTTCATTTTGGGTATAGCTCTTCTCAACATGATGATTCCTCAGCTAGCTAAATCTTCACCAAGCGCGACCGAACAGCAGCCAGAGAGGGCAATTAATTCCAGTATTGGGGAACAACAAAATGGCTGAAGATAATAAAACACCAGCCGCCACTACGGGGGCCTCAAATTCTGCAA
>CAZLTB010000049.1:0-2860 GCA_964562505.1 uncultured Candidatus Saccharibacteria bacterium | reverse complement strand
TGAGTATTAAATTTATACGTTAACTGATCTTGGAGATTTTGATAACAGATTGAATCTGGCGATGGCCACGGACTGTATGCACGCGCTTTTTAGCTTTGTAGCGTATTGAAGTAACCTTATCGGCTTTGATTTCACCTTCAACCACTTCCGCAGTAACCTTGGCGCCATCAACTAGCGGCGAACCTACTTTTGCACTGTCACCATCAAGAACTAGTAAAGCATCAAAGCTAACGGTTTTGCCGTCGGCCTTAAGAGACTCAACTGTAATCGTCTCGCCCTCGTTGACGAGATACTGTTTACCACCGGTAGAAATAACTGCTCTTTTTGCCATATCCAAGAGAGTCTACCAGAGAAGTTAACAGATGTAAACCCGCTAGTTCGCTTTGGTTAAGGCCAGATGCAGAGCCTGACCTTCAACTTTTAGGTCTGCTTCGTAGCTGCCAGCGCCCTCTTTGGCGAGATGGTTAGACAGCGTTTCCTGTTTGATGGTTTCCAAATGCTCATGAATTGCCTTAGTAAGCTCTGCATCATCTGTTGATAGAACTAAAGATATGCGGTCATCAACGTTCAGCCCGGCGGCTTTGCGTGCCGATTGAACCTGCCGCACGACTTCGCGCATTAGTCCTTCCCGCTTGAGTTCCGGTGTCAGCTTAGTGTCCAGGTTAACTTTATGCTGCTGAGAGAAGTTGCCTTCCTGAAAATTCTCCAGAAAAGACTTATCAGCTTTAACCTTGCTGTTATCAAACACCACCTCTTTGACGTTTAATTCTTCTTTCAGAATTTCGGCCAGCTCTTGGGGTAAATATTCCTGATAGGCTTTCCAAAGCGTTACTTTAGCTAGCGGCTGACGCACCTTAATGCCCTTTTCAGCCCTGACGCTCAAGCCTATTGTGATCAGGTGGCGCACCATTTGCATGTTTTTAACCAGCAGCTCATTACCATGCCCGACCTCGGGCCAATCTAGCAAATGAACGGACTCACCAAGCTTGGCACCGGTCAGTTTGAGGAACAGCTCTTCGCTGAGAAAAGGCGTAAATGGCGCCAATACCTGGCTGAGACGTACCAGCACGTAATGCAGCGTCTGATAGGCCGCCTGCTTGTCGGTGTCATCGCCACTCTTCCAGAAACGGCGGCGGCTGCGGCGGACATACCAATTGCTAGCATCGTCAATAAACGGCATTACCGGCTTGAGAGCATTGGGTATATCGTAGCGCTGCATATTGGCATCAACTTCTTGAATCAGTTGGTGTATTCGCGCAACGATCCATTGGTCTAAGAGGTTTTCACTGGCTGGTTCTTCCAACTTACCCTTCCACTCCCAACCATCAACTTCAGCGTAGAGTGTGAAGAAGTCGTACATGTTCCAGACCATGGAAAGTTTTCGCTGGACATCAGCTACTTCTTTGTCTTGCAGGGCAAAGTCCTCACCATTCAACACCGGCGAGCTTAAAAACAGGAACCGCAGAGCGTCAGCGCTATAGAGATCCATCAATTCGTTAGGGTCGGTGTAGTTGCCAAACTGTTTGCTCATCTTGCGACCGTCATTGCCCGCAATAGTTCCAGTAACTATAACGTTTTTGAAGGAGTTCTTCTGAAACAGTCCGATTGAAACCGTGTGCAGGTAATAAAACCAGGCCCACACCTGCGCGACGTATTCGGCAATGAAGTCGCCCGGGAAATTATTTTCAAATTTCTCGACGTTTTCGAATGGATAGTGGAACTGGGCAAACGGCATGCTGCCAGCCTCGAACCAGGAGTCCATTACTTTGTCTACCCGCGTATATTTGACGCCTTCTATTGTAAATGTGACATCATCTATCCAAGGTCGGTGATAGTCGTCTAACTCCTTACCAGAAAGCTCTTTGAGTTCTTCATAGCTACCAATTACAACAGTTTTCTCGTTGTTATTTTTGTCCTTGCCTTTCCAGACCGGCATAGCCGTGGCCCAGAAGCGGTCGCGACTGAGGTTCCAATCCGGTGCGCTCTCAACTGTCTTCTCAAAGCGGCCGTGTTTGATATGTTTCGGAAACCAGTTGATTTTGCCATTCTGTTCCAGCATTTCGGTGCGCTGCGAATCAACATCCATGAACCAGCTGGGGTGAGCCCGGTACATCAGCCGCGTGCCACAGCGGTGGCAGTGAGGGTATGAGTGAGTAATGTATTCAATTTTCCAGACCACTCCCCTTTCTTTCAGGGTTTTGGCAATCTCTTTGTTGGCTTCCCATACAAGCCGGCCCTGCCATTCGCCATCGTTGTAATGTCCTTCTTCATCGGTATCTAGAATGAACGGCACCTTATTCTGCTTGGCCAGCTCGTAGTCTTCTTCACCGTAGGCGGGTGATTCATGGGCAATACCCGTACCCTCTTCGGCGTGTACAAAATTGCCGTGCCAGACCTTATGGGCGTTGGCTCCCCTGTTTTCAAATAACGGTTCGTAACTTTTGCCGACCAGTTCAGCACCCTTAAACTTTCGGATAACTTTATACTCTAGCAGCTGGTGTTTTTCATCTGTCAGCGCTTTGTCAATTAGGGCCGTGGCCAGGATTAGCTTTTGCCCGTCTACTTCTACCTCGGCGTACTCCAAATCCTTATTAACAGCTATGGCCGTATTAGACGGCAGCGTCCAAGGCGTGGTTGTCCAGGCCAACAGATAGGAGTCCTGGCCCTTAAGCTTGAATTTTACATAGACGCTGGGATCGGTGACGTCCTGGTAGCTATTGTCCATAGCCACCTCGGCCTTACTAAGCGGCGTGGCGTCGTGCGTACAGTAAAGCAGTACCTTTTCGCCTTCATAGATCTTGCCGTCGTCGTAGAGCTTCTTAAAGGCCCACCAGACGCTTTCCATGAACTCTTTGTCCAT
>CAZLTB010000048.1:0-2891 GCA_964562505.1 uncultured Candidatus Saccharibacteria bacterium | reverse complement strand
TGCGCAGCTTTTTCAGGGAACAAATAGATAAAAACTTTCCTAAGAAAGTTGTTGCTATGCTGGTGATGATAGCCGGGCTGTATCTTATCGCTTCTTAAGAACTCTCGAAATACTGGAACGGTTTGTTTCCCAGGTGGCTGATTCAAAGACGGCGACTGCTAGGGCACATACGGGCAGCGCCACACATTTCTTTCCGGTAACCACCATGCTTATCGGGCCAAACTCCATGCCCCTGTTTTGGGCCAGGGCTCCTAGGCTGTTTTGGATATCGGCCCGGACTTCTGCCTCGGCATGGCCTTCATGCTCAACCAGCAAGCCCTTCCCGGTCTTTTTATCCTGCATCCAGCCAATCCCCGCCCATACTTCCTGGTTGCGCTGTGAGGTGCGTATCTGAGACATAACAACGTAGAGACGGTCTCCCCACTTGCCATCAACTTTGGTTATAGGACCGTCTATCGATTTAACTTCACTGGCAGGGGGCAAAACGGAGCTTAAATAGATTAGGTTAAAATTAGCCACACCGGCATTCACCAATGCGTGGTCAAAGGCAGATATTTCAGTCGGCCCAACGCCGGTACCAGTAGTTATATTAATCTTCATCTATGTTTATTTTAACTCTCTCGCCAATATTATACATAAGTTGCATAAAATGCAATTAGCTTTTGGCTTTATGCTTCTTCAAGCTCACAGTGTATTTTTTAAGAAACTTAACAGGGTACAGAGCTTCTTTTGATTTTCGCAGCCCTTCTATCCCAAGGTCTTGTTCGATGTTCATATATTTCAAACCTTTTTTATGAAATGAGAGGGCTGATTCATGCTTTAGATACTGAAAAATACCGATATGACTAACATCTACCTTTTCAAAGTGAGCTATGCCATGTTCGTCAGAAATAATTTCATTGATAGCAAAACCTTTCAGCTCATTATTAATAAATAGACCAATTGCTTGCAAATCAAGCAAATGTGAATGATCGAGTAACTTCTTGATTGCTTTGAGCTCGTTCTCAGTTTCCTTACGAGTTTTGCCCCTAGATTTCTCCCATACATAAAATAAATCAATAACTTGTTTCTTTGTTTCTGGTTCAGAGAGAATGAGCGGCTTTACGTGAGTGATACTTTCGTACTCTCGTTTATAGCGCTGTATAAAATTCTTTTTGGGATGGTATTTTTTACCCTTTAGCTCAACTAAATCTGTGACTGACAAAATGTAATCAAAACTGTCTCGATCCTCCTGAATCTTATACTTATCCTTGCTGCTAATAAGATTAATGACTGGTTCGGGTATCAATTTTAACTCATGGCTTAACTTCTCTGATTTTGCATGGCCAAGCAATTTGTCTATGGTGTCTTCTACTTGGTTTGAACCGATAAAAGAGTAGAATTTTTCATTGGTAACATAGTCAACAAACATGACTACTAAGTTGTCGTTGAGTATCGAGAGCTTAATTTCTTCGTCTGAATCCCAAGCAAATAGGCTCACGAAATTATAATCAGAGTATGGCTCAAATTCTCTGGTAATCTTCTCGATATCTGACTTATCGTTTACGCTAAGCCCTTTGAATTTTGGGAAGACCGGAATCACGCCAATAAGTGTACACCGTATTAGATTGACACGAGTAGTTTTAGGGGTATAAGATAAGCGAAATGCTTGAAACAATAAAGAAGAATCGGGCAGCACAACTAACCCTAGTAGTGTTTTTAATATTCGTAGGTTGGTGGATTAGTTTTCAGCATGTCGTTGAGCATCAGGGTTCGTCAGTTAACTGGTTTGAAAACACCTATGGCCTAGTTGCTCTACTCGGATCAATGATAGGCTTTTTTGCTGTAAAAAAATGGGGCGGCGCTAAAGCCGTTATCGGAAGAGCATTGCTCTTTTTCTCACTAGGACTTTTTGCGCAAGAAGTCGGACAACTCGTGTCTAGTTACTACACTCAAATTGCACACACCGACTTGCCATATCCTTCCTTGGGGGATATAGCCTATTTCGGAAGTGTCATACTTTACTTAATTGCTGCTTTATTCTTAGCCAAAGCGGTTGCAGTCAAGCTTTCACTGAAAAAAATAGAATACAAAGTGGTGGCGGTAGCAGTGCCTGTAATAATACTTGCGATCTCATACTTCGTTTTACTACACGGCTATCAATACGACACCTCTAAACCACTGACCGTATTTCTTGATGCTGGTTATCCTATAGGTCAAGCGTTATATATTTCCGTCGCGATTATAGCTTATCTATTATCCCGCAAAATGCTTGGCGGAATTATGAAAGCAGGCATTCTACTGGTTATAGCAGCACTAGTAGTGCAATATGTTTCTGACTTTAGTTTTCTTTACGAAGTTCATCGCGGATCTTATGTACCCGGTAAATTTGATGACTTATTCTACCTCATTGCTTACTTTGTGATGACCATAGCTTTAATTAGATTTCACACTATCTATAACAACTTGAAAGTTAAAACCAATTCTCCACCCGATCTTGCAACGACAAGTTTACCCCCTGAGGGCACACAAAATGGCTGATAATAATACAAGTGCTAACTCATCGGCTTCAACCCCTGTAAGTGGAATGGCCGCGCTGTTTGATCAAATCGCCGAGAAAATAATAGAGCAGCAGGAAGCAGTCATTGGACCTCTTGCGGTAGAGCAGGCCAAAAAAGTACATGAGCTCAAAATAAATTGGCCGCAGCACGAGGTAGATGTTTCTGGAAACCCCCAGAAAGCTATTGATGAGCTAGTAAATCAGTACAAAGAACTGTTTGGCCAACTTGCTGTTGAAACCTGCAAAGAGGCCGTGTCACGCTTTCTTTCCCAATTACCGAGTGGTGAAGTTCCAAAGTCTTTGCAGTAAGCATAAACACAAACAAGGTAGAATAGTAGGGTGGCTGTTGAAA
>CAZLTB010000047.1:0-3326 GCA_964562505.1 uncultured Candidatus Saccharibacteria bacterium | reverse complement strand
AACAACTACAACAACCAGTCATATATTTATTCCTTTTTTCATGGTTTATCATTATTATGTTTTGCTTATGGCAAATAAATATATACGACGCTGACTAATAGGCTGACTCCGTAAAAATACCACACACTGCGCAGCCAGCCCGCTTGTAAATTGCTGCCGAGGTACAGGCTGTGGACCAAAATCGCGAACATCGCCGCCACATTTAGCAGCTCAACCAGCTTCCACCATGATTTTTTACCAAACCAGTGTTTCGTTTCAAAAGCCATAAAGGCCAGCCAACTGGTTGTTCCCAGCAATGCCGCCCACTCCAGACCCGGTGCCACATAGTTTTTAAGATAGCTATTCGGCGGAAAGCCAAAACCATCGCGCCATAGTTGTCCGATCAATAGTCCTGGATGAAGACAGATACAAATTAATACGATCCAGCCAGTAATCGCAAAGTACGGTTTGAGGGTTTGTTTGTCTGTGCCGCGCATTCTTCTGGTGGCGCCCACAATATAATGCGTCCACATCAGGCTAAACGCCAAGAGACCCAGCAACGGAAACAAACTATAGGCACTGAGATTATCAAACTGCCAATCAAGGCCTTGTCCCCATGCAACAATCGCCAGCAAAGATACGGTGGCTGCCAGACCCCATGCAAACGCGTGTAGCCGTTGTGCTTTCATATGTACCTATTCTAGCAGATGCACTTAGGATAGACATTGCAAAAAGCGAGCAATAAGATTACGATAAACATAACCATAACCTAAAAGGAGAAATCATGAGCGCATTAGCATTATTAGCCCAAACAACAACCTATACCACTGTAGAGTCTAGTAGTGGTGGTGGCATGGGTATGGGCATGGCCTTGTTGTATCTTGCATTCGCAGTCGTAGCCATCGTCGCACTTTGGAAGACATTCGAAAAAGCCGGCAAACCAGGTTGGGGAGCTATCATCCCTATCTACAACCTGTATTTGTTAGTTAAAGTAGCTGGTCGTCCAGGTTGGTGGCTACTGCTCTACCTAATCCCATTAGTGAACCTCGTCGTCCACATTGTGATTTCGCTAGACATTGCCAAAGCCTTCGGCAAAAGCTCTGCCTTCGGTATCATTGGCCTATGGCTATTCTCATTCATTGGGTTCCTAATCCTCGGATTTGGTGACGCCAAGTACACTGCCCCTAAAAACGCGTAGTTTACTAGAGTAACAAAAAAGCACCGGTTTACACTGGTGCTTTTTTAGTGATCAGATAATCAGTAATGCTATGGCTTGCCGTAATGGGCTAACCTATCTGAAAATCCTGCGCCTCGTTCCAGGCCCGATGATGGGCTCTATCTATCGCCTCAAGGTCCTCATGCAACTTTTGGGCACTCTGATCAAGTCTTTCTAGGTTACCAGTGATCATTTCTGCTTCAGCAGCCTGAAGCGTTGCCAGTCGTAGGAACTCGTCATAGGACAACTGCGGTGACTCAGCCCATTTTAGAGCATCCGCCAACTGCTGATCGGTGTCTAGTTGTATCACGCTATTTGCAGTTTGTTGTAATCCACCCTGCACTGATATTCGTCTATGTAGTGCGTCATCAGTGCCTTCCACCGAAACAATCGCCATGAAAGCCCGACGATGAAAAAGTCGAAAGTCATCAGTCCCCGCACCCCATATATGTTGCTCATTCAAGCCGAAGTAGGAAGGTCTGGCACCGCTTCGATCTAATGACACGTAGGTTAAACCCGCCACAGTTGCAACATGCCGGTAGTCCTGTATCGATATTGGTCGCATCGGTGTACTTTCAATTCGCCGCACATTGCCCTCTATTGCCGACTCAACAACACTGCGAAATCTTTCAACTGTATCACTCATGTTTTTATTATCGATCTAGTTGGGATATATTGCAAATAGTAAGCAAAGAATACGTTGGATTCACCCAATGTTCACAGAAGCATCGGCACTAACAACTTCAACTACCGGAGATTCATCTGAAGGGGCTTCGTAATAAGCAGCTTTGAAATTATGTGGATTGACCTCCAAAATCTCTGTGACTGGCTTGGTTACTCGTAATGCAGTTCCTGGCTTTTTTTGAATAGCCATTATTCGAACATCATTTGGGTCAAGCCTTGGCCTAAGCCCATTCTCCCAGTCACTTTCATAGGTTGCGGCATGGTTAATACCAGCTTGTGATAGTTCTTCCAGCAAATGCTTCGCTGGTGTTTCATCTCGCTGGCTGCTGCCTGGTTCTCTGTCATAACGAATCCAGCCTGTCCACTCGTGTTGAGTGGCAACAAACAGTATTCCGTTGTCAGCGAGCTGGTTATACCAGTTCGTCATTGATTCAAGGGGATTATTTAGATATTGCATTACTTCAACTGAAGTAATAATATCTGCAGGCTCCGGTAGCTGCACTGTTTCAACATTGTCTCTAATCAGGGCTGGCTCGGCCTCTGGTTCGGTCATTCCAGGCGCCAAGCTTTCAAGATACTCTAACTCTTGTGCGTCTAGACCCTCGAGCCCGAAGTTAAATAGATCAACGTTTGTCATGTTGAGCCTCTCGGCGAAATCTGGCATCCCACCAAGCTGTCTCATGGGGAGTGCTCGACCACCACCCATATCAACCCAGTTAACTGGTTCACCAACATTTGCTTCACACAAACCTTTAAGTACACCGTCTAATGTGACTCGTTCTGCATCGCCAATAATAGGTCTGACAAAATCAACCACGGCGCTTCCACGTGGTTCTAGCCAGTCCTGGCCTGGAAAAATATAATTACTGTACTGCGCCAGTACTCTTCCTTGAAATTTTTCGGCCTGAACTGTCGCTTGTTCAGCGACTAAAGCACTGTGACTTGGTATCTCAAAACCGGTTGACATAAGATGTTAATTATAACATAAGTGTAATAAATGGTCAACGCTCGAGCCTATTTGCCATGGTTATACAAATAAAAAAACACCAGCCGGAGCCGATGCTTTTCTGGTGGAGCATGATTAACTTTTTTACGATAAATCGCTAAAATCTACTTCAGCAAAATTAGGAGCGTGTGTCTGCGCCAGTTCGTCCACTCTACCTTCACGCCTCCGGCTCACATATAAGGCCGTACCAGTTGCAGCCATAACTGACAGCTCAGCCCCTAATACCTCTAACATAACGTCTCGTCCCTCTTCCCAAATTTCGCGAGCAGACTCGGACTCCTTAGAATTTGCTTGCAATTGATCAAACCCAGCGTAAAAGGCACTTGAACCAACTCCAATCGCCATTCCGTAGAAAAGCACTTCACACATTCCTCTTGTTAAAGCTCTCATATAAAGAACTTTAGCATTTTTAAGGCTATTTGTCAATTGATAGGTTGGTCT
>CAZLTB010000046.1:0-3475 GCA_964562505.1 uncultured Candidatus Saccharibacteria bacterium | reverse complement strand
AGCGGTTACGCTTGTCAACCCCGTTTTTGTTTAGTTTTGGCTAAGGGAAATATATAACCAATTGCGGTTGGCGTAACGAGCGACGCTGGTCAGTAAACCGCGGGTGAGTTGGCGGCGGCGCAAAGCTTCGCGGACTTTGTGTGAGCTGACGTCTGGCGCGTAACTTTCAAATACGAATAAGCCAGTCGGCTGGTAAGGCCATTGGGCTATTTGTTTGGTAATGGTGCTCGCATCATGCTTTGCTCTCACTCCAACGACCAGCTCAGATTGCTTTAGCAAATTCTGGGCCTTGGGCCATAATGGTAGTTGGCTAACGATGTCTGAGCCGAACAGGAATACTAGCTGGCTGCCCTGGAAACGTTTTTGTAACTTAGGCAAGGTGCGCTCCATGGTAAAACTAACGTCCTCCAGTTCTAAAACATCAAGCTTAGAGTGTGGTTCGGCAGCCCGTTTAAGCATAGCCACGCGGTGGCCAAAGTGCTCCACTCCTGTCTTATGCCGCGGTCGGCGTTCTGGCAAAAAGTAAATCTTATCCAGTCCAGCTTCTTTGAGCGCCTGCAAGGCGAAACTTATGTGTCCAGCATGCACCGGGTCAAACGTCCCAGCATAAATACCAATCCGCTTCACTTTTTGGTCTTTAAGCATACCTAATATTATACCTCCCCGTTATGGTTGTGGCCGTTCTTTTATCTAACTGCTGCAACTTTTTCCAACATGGTGGTAAACACCATCTTTGACTTTCGTCTTGGCGTTTTTTTCTCCGCAGACTGGACATTTTTTGGAAACAAACTCGCAATCTTTTGGTTTTGTTTTGTCGCCATAGCCAGCTTGTTCGAATGAATTGTTAGCCATGCCCTCGCCACCGAGCGTGACACCACAAGCACTAAAAGTCATGCCAGCCTGACGGGCTTCGGCGCCAGCAGTTTCAATTTCGTTATAAAGCCATTCCTGTAAGTTGTCGGGGTTAACAATCTGAACTGGTAGTGCCTCAAGTTCGTTTGGCTGGAGCTCAGCCTTGAACCGTTTGTTCATAGTTGCTGACATTTTGTACATAATGCCTTCATTCAGCCAGCCTAAACTATTCAGCCTAATGCATTCCGTAATCAAATCTTGCTGGCGACAGACAAAGTCATACGTGTTACGATAGTCAACCGGCCGGCGGCCGGCGTGCCATTCACCGCCAAATTGTTCGCTCAAGCTACGGTCATACACACCAGCCAGTTCGCTTGCTAAAGTCTCCTGTTGCTCCCAGGATAAATTGGCATCTATGCGCTGACCCAGTAACTCGCCCGGTTCAGGCATAAGTCCGAAATGGGCATAGATAGCCTCAAGGGCTTCGCGGTTTGAGCTGTCTAGGCTTTGTGAATACATATGGAGGTTGCCGTCCGGTTTGCGTATAAGGATACGCAGCATGGTCTGTTTGCGGGTAACGTTATAGCCGCCTACATCTTCTTTGGCGTTCATAAGCTCTTGTGGAAAATCCGAAACAACCACCTTAGTGTTTGGCCCTTCGCCCCGCCCCATTGTCAAAAGTTCTTCAAATTCTTGGCGCTCAAGGCTCGTACGCCTAACGCCGAACCACAGGTTGGGGTTAGTCCTGGCCATTTGTTTGGCATCTTCACAGCCGTCACGAGTGGTCTTATCCAAGCTTCGGCCGTCTTCGCCGATTAGGTCAGTGCCATCGTAGTACAGAGCGAAGTCGGTGCGCATAGCTCCGTCAACTAGCTCGGCGAACTGGGTGGAGAGATCATAGTGCAGTTCTTCAATTTTTTGCGACTGTTCGTGTACAGCTGTGAGTGCTTCGCTCATAAAAATACCCTCAGCTCCGGTGAGCGAGGGTTGCAAAACGTGAAGGATTTTGCTCCTGCTCGGGAGGCTTTAGCGCTGTATCGGACTTTAACCGTTGCGGCACAGTGTGGGAATTTCACCCATTTCCAGCGATGATTTGTTAAGTACCTAGTAGTCTAACACTTCATGCTTACGCTACATATAGTATTATTTACACTTTTCCAGCACTGCTATTTCAGCTTGAAAGAACTGAGTATGGCAGTGAAAATTTCATAATTACCCTGTAAATTCTGCTCATTATAAGTAAAGAAAAGGTTGTGCCTGCCTACCGTTGGGCCACTTAGCGCTACTTTGTTCAGGCCATCCGATGAAACAATGCCGACCACGTCCCGCTGATAGTTACCAAGGTCACAAAGGAAAGGCAGTCCGTTCCAGATGGCAGGCGTACTGGTAGATGGCGGATCCGAAGTCGCTTTAGTGAAGCTGGAACAATTGTCGGATACATCACCTACAGGAGTAATCTGTGCACCATCGGTTTGCACCTGTTGCACACGGTTAACACCAAGGGTTGATGGGATGGTATCAATGTACAGTTTTAGGGAGCGCCCGGAATCTTTGGGGTTTGTATTGACCCAGGTGTACACATTGAACGGATTGGTATCATGGCTAAGCAGGTGCCAATCTGCCGGCGCTGTAAAGCTAAACAGGCTCTCATCCATTTGCTTGGTGGCTGGTTTAGGGATAACAACCTGGGATATGACAGGCTTTGATTGGTTGATAATGGTAGTGCTGTGTAATAACCGGCTAATAAAGAAAGCTCCCAGCACCACTACAACATTAATAACTATCGCTACGCTAAACCGACGTTTCCTGGTTTTTCGACTTGACCACACCATGCATTAAACCGTTTGGCGCTTTTTGAGCGCAGAAAGGCGCGGGATAAAGCTTTGGGCTGCACCCTCAAGCCCTAAGACTTTTAAGGCTCCGACCAGCACGTACAAGTGGTCTAGGCTGGCCTCTGCTAGTTCGGCTACATTTTCCAGCTCGCGGAAAGCGTGCTCGACCTTTTCAACCAGCCACTTTTCTTCGCCCGGCCTAACTTCATTACTCGTAACCTTAGCTTGCTCATTAGGTGTAACGACTTCGAGCGAACGGGCTGAGTGGTCACGCTTAGCGAGATGACCACGCTTAATGAGGCTGTTGACGTGCAGCGCTACCGTTGCAACCGATGTATAGTTTAGGCCAGCCATGATTTCACGGTAGCTGGGACTGTAACCGTGCTCGCCTATGAACGTTTCTATGAATGTCAGAAGCTCTTTTTGCTTTTTGGTCGGTCGGATAGCCTGCAATGTTTGCTTTTCGTTCATACCATAACCATTATGCCACAGTTAGGAAATAGGCAATAGTAGGCAGGAATTAGGCTAGGCTGTGAGAAAAGTCAGCATTTGATTGCAGCTGGTAATTTCTCTTTAAAGCAACGGACTGAGCCGTACTTTAGGTACGGTGAAGGAGTAGCGCAAAAGAAAATTACCAGATGTGCTAAAAGCAGTTGCAAAAGCTTGGCTTTGCCAAGGTTTTCAAGTGCGCTGCTGCCTTTTCTCGGGAAAGACCCAGTATTTATACCAAAGATAGCTCCAAAACGTGAAGAAGATGCCCGAGACGAAAAAGCCAATGTAGGGCGAGATAC
>CAZLTB010000045.1:0-3481 GCA_964562505.1 uncultured Candidatus Saccharibacteria bacterium | reverse complement strand
AATGTCGCTGTCGACAGCGGTATGGTCAAATACGATTTAATTGGCTGGAACTACTCAATGAAAGACGGCAGCCCGTGGGATCAAATGGGTCCGGCTAAAGGTGTCACTCTCAAACCAGACAGCTCGCGGTTTTACGGCTGTGCGGCTGCTCAACTAAAGAGTGCTGGTGAGCTTACATTTGAAGTCTTTGCCGGCAAGCACTGCTCCAGTATCTCCGCCTTTGATAGCAGCGCCAAGACCTATACTCGGTAACTCCAAAACCACAAGCAATATCTTTCCCTCTCCAAGCATTGCAGAACAATTTAGTATATGGTATCGTAATAAAAATTCAAGGAGAGTTCTTATGACAAATGTTGATAGTAAAACAGGTGCGTCTTCTCATAACCGAGAAATTTTAGATAGTCTTCCCACAGGATTACAATCACGAATCCTGACAGCTATTGAAGTCGGTCATCAAGGAGGTCGATTTGGTCTAGGCTTAAGGAAAGAGCAACCGGGACTAGATTGGCAGTACGGTGATTTTACAGATGTGTTTGTGTTTGATAACAGTCACCTGCACGCTTCACATCATAGAGCAGGAGATGAAATTATCTCTACTTTCTTAGTGGGTGGGGGCCCGCCAGAAGCTATTGATGAAATTGCTGAAGCATTGGGGTTTGATCCTGCTACTGCCCAAGTCATGTCTGAATTTGGTTGGCTAGGAAAGTCTGGAGATATTACCGAAATAACCAGACAGACAACTGCAATGGGACCCTATTACGGAATGGTCTTTGACTCTTCCTCTCAGTAATTTGAGCTCAGTATAAACCTTCCCCTCCCAGCCCGTGCGCCATAGGCTGAAGAATCTTCCAAGCGTATAATTTGAACAATGTCAGGAATAGACAATCCCCTAGCTGGCAACAGCACCTACGAAAAAATTAGCCCCACAGCTTGGCTAACTGCATATCCAAGGATCTTTTCTGATATACCCCTTTCAAAAGAAATTTTTATTGAGCTCGAAAAAAGCATGGAACATGTGGGCACAGAAGTCCCCGCAGACATGAAAGTTCCTCTTCTGGCACCCGAGCTAGAAGCACGATATAAACTTGTCAGCAAGCTGTTGAAAGATACTGAATGTGATCAAGTTTTAGAGATAGCTTCCGGGCTTTCGCCGCGCGGGCTGGAGATGACTCGCGCTAATCACCAATTACAATACGTCGAGCTAGAGTTGACCCAAATGGCAAGATTAAAACGTCAGCTGGCTGCACGAATTACAAACCACAGCGGGAATTTTGAAGTTGTTGTAGGCAGTGCACTTGAGCTTCAGGATCTACAAGCTGCAACCACACACTTTGATGTCAATAAACCCATTTGCATCATTAATGAAGGCCTGCTTCGTTATCTAAACTTTGATGAAAAAGCTAAGGTAGCAGCCAACATACGAGAAGTCTTGAGTGTTTTTGGTGGGGTTTGGATTACTCCGGATATAACCCTTAAAATATTTCTAGAATCACAAAATGAGACAGTGCCCGGTAAAAACCAAATGATGGCTGACTTAACTAAGCGCAATATAGAGGCCAACCGATTTGAGGACGAGGAGCATGCGATAAGATTTTTTGAAGATCAAGGCTTCAAGGTCGAGCAGCATGGAATGCTAGAAGTTATCGATGCTTTGGTATCACCAAACAATTTGAAAATACCGAGAGAGCAAGTTGTAAAAATGATTGGATCGGCCGTAGTTTTTGTCATGCGGCTCAAAGATTAACCCAAAAACCACGGCTTACATGCACTCTTTTCACTCCTTGCCCATATGCCATAGGCCGGACAAACCCCAGTCTTTATTTGAAAAGGGCAATAATTGCAACCACTAAAGCTAATATGGCAATACCAAGAACTAGTCTGGAAATTCGGGTTTGCGATTTAGCTTCATTAACTAGAACCTCTAGTTCCTTTATTGGTCCTGACGTACTTACTATTGCCATTACTTGCCTAGTTTTGTCTTTTTCCAGCGTAGGGCTGCTAATGTTTTCGCTGCTTCTGTCTCGGTCTTTTCGCGAGAGTGTTTATTGCGTAGTGCTGCTCCAGCTTGACTTGGAGTCATTTTCTTCTTTGTTGTCATGATTAGTCCTCCTTTCAAGCCTATAATAGCACTTCCCCAAAGCGTATAATCCGAACCATGAACCATCTGGCCTTTTATATAAGTGAGTCTGATAAAACATTTTGGGAAAATGTAATTGGTGCTGTTATTGGCACAATTGGCGCTTTTTTAGTTGCACTATTCGCGGTCTGGGCGGATCGACGAAAGAAAAAGTCTGAAGACAACAAAGAAAGGCGGAGAGACTATGGCCTCCGAATGATTTCAGCTGAAATTAGCCTTAACAAATTTATACAAGCAATGTTAAGAAATTCTCGACTATTAAAGCTTTGTGCTACTCAAAGCAAACCAGGAAAATACATGACACTACCACGTATTTTTGATCTTTCATCAGAAAATATTGATAAGTTTGGCAATCAACAGATTATCGACGCATGGCTTACTCTTGTGCTTAGATCAAGACAAGTTAATCAGAATATCGATGATTTTACACTGAATTATAAAGATATTAGTGATTTATATATGAAACAAAAACTTACGAATCAGCCTTTGAACGACGATCTCATAATGAAGCAGTATGAAATCTTTGTATCCTTTGCTAAAGACATCGACAAAGACGTAATAGAAGTTTTTCATAGTGCGGTTCAGGTTTTAGCAATACTTGAATTACATCTAGGTAAAAAATTCAATACACTTCAAGAAATATATGAGTTTGAGTTTACCGACAAACAAATCAAAACTAGGATTAAGCAGATAGAAAAAGAAAAAGACTTTTACGAAATTTTTAAGGACTTATAGCTTGCACGCATATTGGAGTCTTGATTCTTCACCAGAGTTAGTATTAATCAGGCTCTGAAGATTCCTAGTAAATTATTCTTCGAGCGCTTTTGTGCCTATTTTCTTAATCAGCACCCAAACTCCGTTATCCTGCACAGAACCCTCAATTGACCACTCACCCAGAAACAAATCAGACTTACCCACAAAGTCGACCGTCCCCTCGTACAGCACTTCATTGTCAGGGTCTCGTTCCTGCCAAGTACCAGATACAACATCTTCCCCTGCATTAAGTACTAGTTTCATTATTGCACCGTCTTCATCTGCTACGCCTGTACCTGTATATTGATACGCAAATTCACCGGGCTGAAAAGTAATTACATCTTCAACAATCTTGGGTCCAAGAGCACCATTCATGGTATATGCACTGTCAAACTCGCCAGACAATTCTATATCTGCCATAAAACTTATTATATCATAATTCACTTAGTCTTTCAGGCTAGAGGAAGGCCTGATTAGATGTTGTGAGAACCAGGCGCCCTTGGGTGCGAGAGCTGTTTGACAAGCAATAAGCTCCAGTGGAGCTTTTGTGAGGAGTTCTCGAGCAAGCCTGGTTATGACAACAGATAGATC
>CAZLTB010000044.1:0-3517 GCA_964562505.1 uncultured Candidatus Saccharibacteria bacterium | reverse complement strand
GAATGGCAAGAGTGGCTGTTGTTTCTGGAACAGCTACGGCAGTTTCAAATAACGTCAGCCGAAGACAAGCCAGGCGTTATGGCGAGCAAGACCAAGCGCAGTATGCGCAGGCAGCACCAGCTGCTCCGGTGGATGTAACTACTCAACTGCAACAGTTGGCCCAGTTAAAAGACCAGGGCATTCTAACCCAGGAAGAATTTGACGCCAAGAAAAAACAACTGCTAGGCATTTAGGCGCAAGTTTAATTTTTTGGAACGTCGGTCGGTTCGTTTAAGCTGATAAAATTACTAGGTGAGAAACTTTAAATATTATTTATGGCTCAGTCAGGCAAACTTGTTTGGCTGGTTATTGCTCTGCAGTTTTATTGCTTCTAGTGTGGTTTTCAAAAACGGTGGCGTCAGCAATTATGGCAATCATTACAGTACTGCGTTTTTTTACACGCTCGCCTTTGTTGGCAATATTATATTTATATACATGGCGGCGGAAGCTCTGATAATGCTGGATAGAAAGTTTAAATACTTGGAACGCTATTTAAGCGGACTATGCGCCATAACTCTGATGGTTTTTATCAGCACTTTCCCGCGCCGTTTTGGCATGATTTTCTCAGAAATTCACGATAATATCAGTATTTTCCTATTCGCATATGAACTACTACTGGCTATATGGTTGTTAATTAAGAGGCCCACTATAGAAACTATTTTCTACCTTTTTATTATGATTGCGGGCTCAACGGTGGCACTGCTATCAGCCGTCCATTCACTGCATCAAATGTTCGTCGGCCAAATGTTCGGCGCCCTGGGCTTTTCCCTGTTAATGGTCCTGGTTTTGCCCAAGGTTGTCGAATCCAAATTGAAAAGTTAAGCCTTTACATATTTTTGGTAGCGCCTTAGTTTAAAGTGGAACGTAAGGAATTGGAGTGAAGGGATAAAGTTAATTTATCTTCCAATAACTATATGCCGTCCATCAACAGCTCTGCCCACAAAAGCACCGACACGTTCCAGGTTCAACACTGCGTGCCTTTCAGAATTAGACAATACGCCATTTTGGGCATCGGCTATCCATAAATCACAGACAATTTGAGACACAAGCATGGTTGCCGTATCAAACGCTTCAATTTTCCCTTCGGTAGAACCTGTTAGGGCATTTTCCAAAGCATTATTAACTTGAGAACACGCAGCACCAACAAGCTCGCTAACCGTGCTGTGGTCAGTTCCCCAACCAAACGACTGATAACTACGAGCGTCACTTATTACGCTTAATTCTTCTGCTAGCATTAGCGCCCTTTGCGCCATTTCCGGATCTAGATCGCCATAAACAGTCTGAATGCCTATAATATCTTGTTGGACTTCAACAAACTCAAATCCCATTTCAAAAAATCTATCTAAAACGGCTTCCATTTTAAGATCAAGTGCTTCGGGACTGTATCTGATTGCATAGAGCAGTCCACCGCCCTGGTCTGGATTAGCATCTCTAAGATTAAATTGTTCGCCTAATTCTCTGCTAGTTGGCATAAATAGTATTTATATAGAAGTATGAATTATATGCAAGCATGAGCGAAAAGTGTTTCGCAAAACTCGAACCTAGATTTATAATTTGTCGGCTAATTAGCTTTCTTGATAGCGTCCATTTCGCCACCAAACTTGTTCATAGCTTCCTGGAATTTTTTGTGGCTGACTTTTCTGTTCTCTAAAGCGGGCAAGCCGGGGTCATGAAACCAAATCGAGCTGTCATCATACCCAATTACAACGACTGAGTGGCCAAGGTAGTTGCTATTGTCATTCAAGTACCCGCTGTCGACCATTGCTCGTACGACGTTGCCATTCTCCATCTCCTTAATAATGTCACTTATGCGTGGCCTCCTAGGAATTACTTTGGTTTTTGCTAGATATTCGGAAACTTGCGAACGAGCCAATTTAATCTCGGAGTTTGCCAGCTGCCACTCGGCTACTTCATCACCATATTCTTTACGAATATAATCGATACCCATTTCCTTAAAACTTTTATAATCAAAAGTTGAATAGTGCTTAACCTCGAGACCATTGTTTGCAAACCAAATTGAAAAGGGCATTTCCCAGGAGCCTTTTTCTGGCACCTTGCCAGTAATTTTTTCTAATTCCTCAGTGCTAAATTCACGCTCTGGCATCAAATAGCCAAGAATCATCCTGATACTCATTTCTACGCAATCTACGCCCTCAGGATGCTTAGGTGTTGCCACGCTTGGATAAAATGGAATCTTTAGGAACTTACTGCTCATAACAACAGCATAACAAAAGACTAACCAGGACTCGAAAACAAAAAAGCACCTCTTTCAAAGTGCTTATGTTTGGTAGCCCTGGTTCATTCGGCTAGGAACTTTTTTATAGGGAAGTAGGATGGATGGTAGTCTGTGCCGAGTAAAGTTACTAAGCTTAGTTCAAATGAAAAGTTTCCAATGTTGGCGTAGTAATTTGCTGCATTAACGAAGCCACTCGGGATTTGCTATAGCTGCCAGTACTACGCGTGAAAATCGTCAGCACTATAGTATTGTCCGCATCAGTGATAATGGTTGCATCGTGTAGGTAGCCGCTGTATTCACCGGCCTTATGGTAAATTGTATCGGTTTCCGGCACGGCTGGAATTACTAAATCGCGATAGTTGGCACGCTCCATATAGGAAAGCAGTTGCTCGGTGTTGGCTTCATTAATAAGCTGCCTTTGATACGTGTCTGTCAGTAATTTAGTTTCATCGCTCGCACTGATGGTGTTATCGGCGTAACTGTAACTGTTTAGCCCAATACTGTGGGCATATTGCTGCATCTGTTCATAGGTGAGATCTTCGTTTAGGAAATGCCAGGCATTGTTATCACTCACAACAATCATTTGTTCGATATTGTATTTAGCGGTTTTACCATTGGGCATAATCGTATCTAGGCTTTTATGGCCTAGCTCAACCTGTTTGTAGTAATCAACAGCGGTTAGAACTTTGGTAACGCTGGCTGCCGTCATAGCCTGCGTGCTGCCATAATTGTGTATTTGCCCAGTTTTCAGGTAATTGATTGACACGCCAAAAGTTATATCTTTATTAGCATTAATTATTTGATTAATTTGACTGTCCAGGCTGGCAGTGTCGACCGGCTGCCCTTGGATTTTTTTAATAAACGATTTGAGTCTGGCAAAGTTGACCTTACTTTCATCTTGTTGGTCGTGGGCGGATGAATCAGTTGGTTCTGAATACGGAGCCGACTGTGATATTTGCGCTTCTGCTGATTGTTGCTTCTGTAGCGCGGCCTGACTGTTGGTTTTATTTTTATTGTTGATATATAGCACTAATACTAGTACTACAACCAAGATCAAAATTAATACATAGCCGGTTTTTTTGTACCATGGCTTTTGTTCGGTCATAGCTACACTTTAAATCTTGTCGGCAACTATGCAAGTACAAGCAAAATAAAAAAACCCTCAAAAATGAGAAGTTTTTTAGCAAAAGCATCTTGGTAGCGGGGGCAGGACTCGAACCTGCGACCTCGTGGTTATGAGCC
>CAZLTB010000043.1:0-3527 GCA_964562505.1 uncultured Candidatus Saccharibacteria bacterium | reverse complement strand
CAACCGCCCTTTCACCAACTTGGGGTAGAGCTCAAACAAACAAGGCATAAGCGCCAGGAAAGCCTAGCCGAAGTTTCCGGGGCCGTTGAAATTGATATTGAACAGTTATCTGATTTTGAGAAAGGAATTCAGCGCCCAGCTGAAGACGTGCTGCTGCTTTTAATAAGCCACTTTGCAGTTAAAGAAGATCACGCTACTAAACTTTGGGAACTGGCGGGTTACGACCAGGAAGAAGTGCCTGCCACCCACATGATGAACGACGAGGAAGGCCAGGCTAAGAATACCGTGGCCGTTATGCCGGTGGATGCCCGCATTGTTTATACCGACATGGTCCATGTCATGGTTAATAACTACGGCGTTGTCATGAACTTTATGCAAGGTGCCGGGCCTAACAACCAGCCATTGGCTGTAGCCAGGATAGGCATGAGCAAAGAACACGCTCAAAGCGTGCTGGAGGTATTGCAGAAGACTCTTAAGCAAGCCGAAGAGCCCAGCACTAAATCGCTACCAACCTCGCAAACTAAACCCCGCAAAGACTGAAGCTTAAATTTTATACACGAGCTATCTTACGGATTCGTAGCCACCAATCAGACCATTTTTGGATAATACAATTTGCCACAAATTACAGCGGCGGCTGCGGAAAATACCGGCGAAACTAAGCAAATAAAACTCCCACATACGCTTGAACCGTTCATCGTAATTGTCATTTAGTTGCGGCCAGGCTTCTATAAAGTTTTTGTGCCATGCCATGAGCGTGTTGTCATAATAGGCACCAAAATTGTGCCAATCCTCCATTAGGAAAATATTTTCAAAGCCTTTAGCCATCTGTTTAGTAGAGGGCAGACGACCGCCGGGAAATATATATTTACCGGTCCAGGGGTCGGTGGAATAATGCGTCTTTTTATTCGAGGCGATGGTGTGTAATAGAAACAAACCGTCATCAATTAGAAGATTTTCTATATGCTTAAAAAACGTCCGGTAATTTTTAGGGCCGACATGCTCAAACATACCAACTGACGCAATACGGTCAAATTTCTGTGCGACCGGCTCCCGATAATCCTGCTCCAGAACGGTTATTTTATTAGAATCTTTCGCGACCTTTTCGCGAATGTAGGCAACTTGTTCTTTGGCGGGTGTTATACCAGTCGCTTCTACGCCATAGTTCTCGGCCGCAAAACGTAGCAAGCCACCCCAGCCGCAGCCAACGTCCAAGAGCTTCATTCCTGGTTTGAGCTGGAGCTTACGGCAAATGAGATCATACTTAGCGTTCTGCGCGGCATCAAGGCTATCTACATCTTTCCAGTATGCGCAGCTGTAGGCCATAGTCGGCCCAAGCATGGCCACATATAAATCGTTGCCAATGTCGTAATGTGCCTGGGCATTTCGTTTAGCTCGTCCTAATTTTTGGCGGTTAGTGATCGTGCCAGCCAGTCCGGCGGCTATTACTTTGCGCTTATTTTGATTAACTACATCCGCGTCCAGACGCATGATTTTACTTTCAAGAATGTCGAGGCGCTTGCAGTCCCACCACCCATCCATATAGCTTTCGCCAATGCCAAGCGTACCTTGCGAGAGCGCTCTTTTATAAAAGCGCTCATCGTGAACTTGAATATCCCATGGGTTTGAACCGTTAATGGTGCTGCCGACCAGTCCCAATATTTCTTCAACGCGTTCTTTGTACATTTAAGTTTCCTTGGTTATAGCTATAAATGCATGGTACAACACACTAGACGAGGATAGAACTGTACCGTTAGAATTCCCACCCATCAAATAGAGTATGCGTATAAACTTGCCAGACTATCACCCCAACAACAACTAGGGCGAATAGGCCAACTAAAATAAATATGGCTAAACTTATTTTTTGAGCATTTTTTGTAATTTTGTCCGGCTGCTTCACGAACCGTTTACTAGCTATGAAGCTTATTGCTAGCAATACTAAAGCAGCGACGGTTAACTGATTCAGCAGCGAAAGTGATTGAGTGCCTTCTGCGGGCTGACTATGTGTTGTCCAAATTAGAAAACGAAATACTAAATACAGAATTGGCAAAAAGATTAAGAAATTTGTGATGTTTTTTAGTTGATTCATATTAATAATTATACTTCTTATGTTTTGGTACGCCTGATAGGATTCGAACCTACGACCTTTGGTACCGGAAACCAACGCTCTATCCAACTGAGCTACAGGCGCATAGCTTAAATTATAAGTGTAAACCGTGTGCCTTATAAATGATTTTCGCAGATAGCTGGATAGAGCGGGCACACTTTATTAATTTTTGGCCTACCGGCCGCCAGCTGAGCTACAGGCGCATAATAGCTATTATATCTTTCAGGGGTCTAAATATAGCAACGCCAGCGCCATAAAGGCCAGGCCCACGTCGCGGAAAGCGATTACCATTAAGTTAGTATTAAATACCACTATTCCGGCTAAGAGCAAAAAGGCGATTGATGCCGAATAACGCAACCACTTTCCCCACAATAACCAAGCGGCCAGCACAATTTGGATGCTCGAAATTAACTTAAGACTCACGTCGGCGGGCACTATGTCCGTAGTAAATTTGGGCACAAAGCTAATCCATTCAGCTGGGTTTTTAAAAGAAAAAATGGCAGCGTATAAGAAACAAAATGCCAAACCGATCCGCAATAACAGGCTAACCATTCGCAACTTATTTGTTTTAACCATAAGAATAACTATATCAAAATTCAGCAAGCAGCTGACTTGCAATATAAATGTCATCGTCAGAAAGCGGCTGCCTAACTTCTGGAATTGGATCACTTGGTCCATCAATCAGGACATAGGGTCCACTGTTATAAGCTCGAAATGAATTCAATACCAATGTTACTACCGACCTATCTGATGAGATATTTGGCTGGTGAAATACGCTTGGATTTATACTATGCTCCTCGCCTTTAAGAATAGTTCTTTCAGTTATGGGAGTAGCACGAACGCATGTTCCATTAGTAGTCAGTTCCTGGGAAGCATCAGGCTTATAGCTTGCATCAAATAACCTGAGAAGGCCTTTATGTTTACGATCGTGTTCAGAAGCGGCAGCCTCTTGAGCCACGTCGAAAACAGTATCTTGATAAGTTCCCTTTAATACGAGAGAAGCTACGTGCCATGCATGATCGTGAATGGTGTCTCCTTTTTCGCTGCCTTTGCGGTCCGTGTCAGGCCACACATGTAGACGAAGCATTCCTAATCCTTCAGCGGTCCCAAGCTGATAAACCATAAATCCCGAAGGATGCCAAGCACTCAAAAAAGAGTTTAAATTATTGGGCAACTCGGTGGCTACGAAATCACTAACGCTATGCAAAATTCCAAACGCCTTCTCTGTGTATGCATCGTGCCCTAGTTCATATCTATCGTCCGCAAGCGCAGGCGATGTTGTATGTGAGCGTGCAATCCCAAATTGCTCAAGAGAGGCCATAGCCTAATTATCAATTAATCCTGATTCTATTGAAAGCATAAATGAAATGGTACGCCCGGCAGGATTTGAACCTGCGACCCCTTGGTTCGAAGCCAAGTACTC
>CAZLTB010000042.1:0-3542 GCA_964562505.1 uncultured Candidatus Saccharibacteria bacterium | reverse complement strand
AGTATCTAACAAAGCACTAGCAACATTTAGCTTCACTGCCCATGAACTATGGGCCGCCCCACCCCAAGAATTTAGGCAAGTTTATTCTTTTGGTTGTCTTAAAGGCTCTGCATTAAAACTAGGTGCATGGTAAGCCCACAGAGCGTCGCCAATTGCACCAGCTAGGGAGTCCAGGTGTTCAGCTCGGTCAGTCAATTCTTTCTTTTGTTCGGCGACAATCTGCGCATCAATATGATCAAACGGCTTGTGAAGTTGTATAGCGTCCGCAGACATCCTTAACTGAGCAGCTTCAGTACGGAAAGGCTTCTCAGCCGCAGCCACTGACACTATTTCAATAGGTGTAATATTCTCGTTTGGGCCAGCCACTAAAACTCAACCTTATTAATACTGATATTGTAATACTTTTTAGAATTTTGTCAATTTAGGCCTGCGCTTTCCCCTCCCCAAGCGTATTTATTTTTTCAATAATGGATCAATAAATTCTATGCGCAGCATATTTGATAGCTTCGTAACCGCCAATATCATCGCATCAAGCTGAACATGTAGCATGGGAGCTATCCAGCTTTGAGAAAGAGATTCGTATTTCTTGTATCTCTCTTCATTCTGTATATCGGTGTGGATATGATTAGAATAGGCAATCATATCAAACACTTCTCTGTTAGTTAGTGGTTGTTCTGCGGGACCTAGTCCAAAAAGTGGATTGGGGCCAAAAACCTTTTTTAAGCCTCTTTTGTAGCTTCTTAATCTGGCCACCTTTTTCTCGTCATCTTTATGGTATCGAGAAAGAATGTTAACTACCCTTTTAAATTCAATGGTTTCACCCTCATCAATAAACTGCCTCACCGATACTACCAAGCCTTTTTCAATAATTTCTTCTGTAATGCCCTCAATCTTAAGTTGTTCATCCACATGCCATTTAATAGTTGTCTTCTTGGGCATATGTGCAGCTACGTTTGAGCTCAACAGCTTTGCATTTTCTGCGAACAGTTCTAGTATTTTCTTTTCTTGCGCACTGAGCTTATTCATATAGGGTTATTTTACACCATCCAACAGAGGTGCTTATGCTTGCTTCCTTGTCATAGTCGATATAGGCTTAATTCAATCAAAGAGAAAGTTATGAACCAGATCAAGAAGCAAAGAGTTATAAACTTTTCCTTACTTTGGATGAGGATTAAAGGCCTACTTACTCAGTTAAAGGCACTGATCTATCTGTTCATTCTTGCTTTAATAATCGTCGTGGTCAACCGATACATTCTTGACAGCAAATACGTAAATCATCAGCTTATTCTTCAGTACTTGAACGCTTTAAAGCTCGTTATATTGCTCATACTGGCCTCTTTTATTTTAAAGCGATTTTTTCCGGAGCTTATAGATCGGGCAAAAGAATTTGGACCCGGCGGCGCGAAGTTTTACCCTAAGCAACAGCAAGTTACTGCCGACGAAGAAGAACAACTGCAGAAAGTTGCAGAAAAAGAAACACGTGGCGAGGTCGATATAGCAACTGACGCCGGACGAACCGAGGTATTAAAAGACGGAACTGTAAAATGGTTATTAGAGAAAATTTATAGGCTAATTTTTGGTACTCAAATAGAAGTTTTATATCGATTATCCTCCTTCCCTTCTGGCCTGAGTGAGAATGAGTTGAACGATATTTTTGTAAAACACAGAGGTAGTACTCCTAATGCTTTTCAAAATTTTATTGAGTTTATAAGATACTTATCTAATTACGGTCTGGTATCATACGATGCAACAACAAAAATTTATAAATTAACTGATGCCGGAAGGCTCTTCTTAGACTATCTTAATCAAGAAGGCTTAAATGCAAGCATGAGAGTTTGGTAGCCAGGCTCTGAAAAACTGAGGGAGTATAATTCGAAATATGGTAGATTTGCTAGCCATAGGAGTTTTTGGTGCTGATATCAGTACATTGAAGGAAGTAACCGAGTTCGACGAAGAACGGCTAGCCGAATTCCGTGCTGCAGGTGCAGCTCCCGAATATACAGATGAGCGAGTTTTTGACGGTGGAGATGATTATAATTTCTTAGACCTAGATGGCTGGATGGTTACAATTGCTACTCACGAAGACAAGATCTATAAGGTTGCCCTTGCGTATCAAACCTCTAAAGCAAATCTAAAGAATGCTTTAGATCACTGCGTTAGTGGACTAGCCAAAAAATATGGAAAGCCAAAACACAACATTTTCAATAAATCAAAATACGAATGGAGGGCTGATGGTGTCCATTTATACCTAATGTTTAGAGTACCGGCAGGATACGATATTGGTCAGATAAATCTATTAGCAAGGAGCAGCTAGTGAAACTAAAAGGTTACAGCGAAGAAGAAATACAGAAGTGGAGCTGGTTAAGAGCAGTCGAGTGGTCAGCTTGGCCTAGTTTCTTAGCCATGGGCATTGGCCAGTTTATGCTCCTTGTAATTACACCATTCGCTGCAATGCTAATGGTTCTGCTTGCCACCTTTGTGTGGAGTATTTTCTGTAGGTATTTTGTAAGTGCAAAATTGGTAACTATCGGAGTGTTTGTCAACAAACTTAAGTGGCTATCTAGTCCTCTTGTATTTATTATTCTTTTAACACAACATGAAACAATACCAGCATTTATTGCATTATTTTGGCCATTTATTGCCATGTTTTTGCAGTTCCTTAGGTTACCATCAAAAGTTGGAGCAATCCAAGAAAAGCTTCTCAAGCAGGTCTATTTATAGAACAATCAGGCTCGAGGAGGGCGTGACTAGATGTTGTGAGAAACAGGCGCCCCTGGAAAGAGAGCCCGAGAAAATGTTCTTGCCACTTCTAGTTTAGGCAAGGACGCGATAATCAATCGGACCAGCTGGTAGACCAACTGAGCCATCCTCTACTGGTAGCTCAGCAATGGAAGCTTGTAGTTCTTCGTCTGTGAATCCATCCTCTGGTATCACGCCTAGATCAATGGTCTCACCTGTTTCCAAATTCTTATAATGGCAGTTGGCACCGACGCTTATATAACTTGTCAAATGGCCTTCACGAAATCCAATAGCAGCTACCTGTTTAGCAATCCAGACGTCTCCCTCGGGGCTAGCCATTCTGGCTCCGGAACCATAACCGCTCATAACTGCTTCAGCTTCTTCAAGTCTTCGCTCATTCCAACGCCTAGATAATCTAAGGCTAGCAATTTGCGCAGCTGGATCGCCCGGATGCTTTTTCAAAGAATTGGTGACTGCGGTACCCATCCAGCTTTTCAATAGAAGTCTGCGCGCTTTATCGACTGCGCTTAGTGTTTCTGGAGAAATCTCACCTGTCATAACTTCGAGACTATACAATACTTTCAGGCTATTAGCAATAGGTCAGGCTCTGGGAGTTCCTGAGGTGTGAATGTCAAAGGCACAATTATTAGCGAGCGGTTTAGTCGAGCTTTGCTTTGAAGGAACAATAGAAAGCGAGACCGGCCGAAGGGAGTCCCACGAGCATTGTGCCCTTTTGACAATGAGCACTTCAAGAACGGACAGCGCCTGTCGCTTTTTGGGTTCCGTTTTTGGCGACCCAAAAA
>CAZLTB010000041.1:0-3688 GCA_964562505.1 uncultured Candidatus Saccharibacteria bacterium | reverse complement strand
CTCAAGAACAAGTTACACCAGAAACACCCCTGGAAGAATTAGGAGGAGCGGCACTCTTAGCTTATGACTTTTCAGGAAAGCTAAATGAAATTGAGGCACTTGTTGGAGGTTCGTCAGTTGAGCCTAGCCCTTTAGCTCAAGCTAGTTAGTTGCGCGTTTATAACGCCAAACAGATAAAGGAATAAATATTATTAGAATGCCCGCCACCCAAAGCAGTAACTTCCAGATTGCACCATTACTAGGTAAGCCTAGAGCTAGTGAACGTGCTGAATTAGTAGCGAAAGTTATCGGTTGATTACTGGCGAATTTCTGTAGCCAATGTGGCATGGTTTGAACTGTAACAAAAGCCGCGCTAGCAAAAACTAAAGGGAAAATTATGGCAAAGCTAGCTAACTGGGCAGTCTCTTCGTCTTTAGCCATCAGGCCAAGGAATGCTGCAACCCACGAAAAAGCAAAGCCAAAGAGTACAATCACAGCAACCATACCGATACCATTAAGAAAACCGTTATGGAAGCGAAAGCCAAGTAGCGTACCAACTGTGAGCATGATGCATGATACAAAGATATTACGGATAGTATCTGAGAGAGTCCTGCCTGTCAGTACGGCCGCACGACTCATTGGTAAGCTTCTGAACCGATCAATAATGCCGCTGCTCATATCCCTAGCTAGACCTATGCCAGTTTGCAGACCTCCAAACATTATCATCTGTGTCATTATGCCTGGAAGTAAGTAATTAATATATTTACCGCCTGGTGCAGCTCCAGCATTGCCAATAGCTCCACCAAAGACAAAGTTAAACAGTACTAGAAACATTATTGGTTGGATTGAGCTAAAAAATATCAGTTGGGGTAAACGCGTATAGCGTATTAGATTACGTTTAGTAATAGCCCAGGTGTCACTAAGCTCAAAGTAAAGAGCTTTAAATAGATTCATGCCTGAGGTCCCTTCTTTGTTTTTGGCTCTTCGGCCACGGATGAGGCTTTCTCCCCTGTAAGTGTCAGGAATACGTCATCAAGTGATGGACGATGAAGTGATACTGACGCCGGCTCTACGCCTGCGTTATCAAGTGTTCGAACCACTTCAAGCAAACTTTTTGAACCGTCTTTTACCGGTACTGTTACTGTCAAACCATCTTCATCAATGGTTGGTGACTTTTGAGCAATTGCGCTAACCACCTTGATAGCCTTTTCTCGATCAGTTGTTTTGTGTAATTCAAACTCGACTACATCACCGCCTAATTTCGCTTTGAGTTCATCACTAGTACCTTCAGCAATCAGTTTGCCTCGATCGATAACGGCAATTTTATCTGCTAGTTCGTCTGCTTCTTCCAGATATTGTGTAGTAAGTAGGATACTTCTGCCTTCCTTGACTAAGTTACGAATGGTGCCCCAAAGATCGAGACGCGTTCTAGGGTCAAGACCAGTTGTTGGCTCATCTAAGAATAAAACTTTCGGCTTTCCGACCAAGCTGGCCCCAAGATCAAGCCGTCGACGCATCCCGCCGGAGTAAGTTTTAACTACGCGGTTGGCAGCATCCGATAGATTTAATTCATCTAGCAATTCATTGGCTCGTTTTTTAGCTTCTTTGTCTGATAAATGGTAAAGCCTGCCCACCATGTAGATATTCTCAAAACCGGTTAGATATTCATCAACAGCGGCGAATTGGCCGGCCAGACCAATCATTCGGCGTACAATGTTGGGTTCTTTAGTAACATCCACTCCTAGTACTTTAACCGTGCCTTTGTCCGGCTCAAGTAGGGTGCTAAGCATGCGTACTAAGGTAGTTTTGCCAGCCCCATTCGGGCCTAAAAGTCCGAAGACTTTTCCTTGTTCAGCCTCAATACTTACACCATCTAGCGCTTTGACATCACCGAAATGTTTATATGCATCAATGGCTTCAAAGGCATACACACTCATGAAAAATACTCTACTACTAGAAGCTTAACACGTCAAGTATTAGTTATATTGTAGTGAGGTTCAGGAATTTTTACCACCAGCCTTGTCTTTTCCATAAATTATAAGATGCTTCCCATCCGCCTTTGCCCTGGGCGTAGCTGTCACACCATTTTAGCTGTGTTACGGGATTTGTGGCCCAATCCTCACCCGCACTTGCCATTTTATTACCAGGCTTTGCTTGGCACACACCATAAGCACGTGGACCTTTATTTACGGCATAGGTGCAATCAACAGCACCACCATTAATAAGGCACGGATTGTATTTACCTTCACGCATAATAATAAAGTCGGCATACTTCCAGTCACTTTCAGCAATTCCCGCTTCAGTTAATAACTCTGCTTTATTCGTTGTTACTGGAGGGGGCGTCTGTTTCACTATTACCGGCCGTTTCCCTGAACGTGACGCATGTTCCTGCGCGACTCGTAAGGTCGTTGTGGTACTACTTGAAGTGGTCGTAGGAAGTCCTTCAAAGGGACTAGGTTGTTTCGGTGGACATGGTTTTAGCTGTTCTAAATGAGGAAGGGCAGCTTGAATTGCACATGTGCCTAAAGCTGATTCGCTAGGATGGCTTGATGCAGCCGCAACTTTAATGTCCCGTTCGTGGTCTACCCCATATCCTAGAGCAAGCGTATCGATAGCAAGTATTACACCAGCAGCAATAGCTATACTTCTTCGGATACGAGAAATAGGCTGCACTTCAGCAGTAGCAGGCATAAGCCCCCCTTCTTGGTGCATATAAATAGATAAATTGGTCTATCTGCTTATAGTGTTTGCTACCGAAATCTAGAGGGCGTCAGTAAGGACCCTGGCGGTTGAATTTGCGTTAGTAAGCACTAATGTACAGATATACGAAGGACATTCTAATATAATCATAAGAAACTTAATGTGAAATTATTCACAAACTAAATGTAAGCTACGGGGCTAGGCGATTGATGTCGCGCGGGAAGAGAGTGGCTTCTTTAACGTTGTTGAGCCCTAGAAATTTCTCGGTTAGACGCTCTAGACCCATACCAAAACCTCCGTGCGGCGGCATACCGGCCTGCATAGCCATAAGCAGTGGCTTAAAGCCCGGATCATTTGGATCACTTTTGGCCTTTTCTTTTAGCTGTTTTAGGACAACTTCGTAGCTGTTTTCGCGCATTGAGCCAGTAGCAATTTCCACACCTCGGAACAATAAATCTATTCGATCAGCTAGTTTTGGATCATTGGCTTGGGCTTTGTGGTAAAACTTCATCTCGCTGGCCGGCCAATCTGTTACAAATATAGCTTCACTGTTTAGGTTCTTCTTGGCATAGTCGCAGGCCCATCGTTCCTCGTCAGGTCTTAAGTCTTTTTCACCTACTGTTTTCTGGCCAGTTTCCTTGCTATATTTTTCGTGAATTTCCGCCATGGTGAGAGCGGGTATTTTGTGTGGTAAAACAGGTTTAGTGGCATTTAGTGTTTTTAGCTCAGCTGCGCAATTCTTCCAAATGTAGTCAGTGACATAACTCATCAGACCACTTAATAAATCTTCTAGCTCCCCAATATCAATAAATCCCATCTCAGCATCGATTGAAATATATTCAGTCATATGGCGGGTCGTGGCACTTGGTTCAGCTCTATAAACTGGAGCAATTTCAAAAACTCTTTCAAAGACACCGACTAAAATTTGTTTGTAGAACTGTGGGCTTTGGGCCAAAGTGGCTTCTTTGCCAAAGTAATCTATTTTAAAGACTTCGGCTCCACCTTCAGT
>CAZLTB010000040.1:0-4038 GCA_964562505.1 uncultured Candidatus Saccharibacteria bacterium | reverse complement strand
AAACTGCCTAGACGTTTAGACGACTTAGAGGAGAAAGGAAGTTTGAATCTTTTGGGTTTGGGTTTAGGCATTTATTGTTGGTCCTATTTGTGTTTGTTTTTGTTAGTTCACTGTTTTTATTGGCTAAATTGAGTTGATGGTGCTAAAGTTGGCGGCACACTAGACTTACCACCAGTCCTACCACTATGCCTATTCTTTAAATCAATAACCTGACGTGTTACTAGAACCGCAAAGACTACAAGGACAACAGCAACAACTAAGGTTAAGAGGCGGTTTGGAGTTAGATTGGAAGAACTTTTTGATTTTGCGGGCATTTTTATTCCTTATGCTTATCTGGAGAATTATAAGAGTTATAAAAATCATTTGCAAGCTTTTTCACAAAACTTTTTTCTTGGTCGGGGTGAGAGAACAGCGCTCCGGCTCTGCTCGGAGCTAACCTGCCTCGGAGGTTCAATTCTTTCATTCAGCAATAAAAAAGATCGACAGATGCCGATCGTTTTTCATTGGTCGGGGTGAGAGGACTTGAACCTCCGACCTCCTGGTCCCAAACCAGGCGCGCTAGCCAACTGCGCCACACCCCGGCAATTCTGAAGGACAACCTACGGTTTTCCTTCAGCGCTCGGTCAGCGAAGCTGAGTTTGTAAGCAAACCAAGCCTCGCTACTACCTTTCCCTAAAAAAGTAGAACCAAAACACCGGGGATTATAACGAATAACAGAGTAAAAGACTAGTCCGGTATCTAGTGCCAGACAGCTAAAAGTGCTCCGTTGATGACGAGTACAACCAAAAAATATCCAGTATTAATGGCCCATAACTTTTTGCGAGTGCCGGCAAAGACAGTATTAACTCCTTGAGTAATAGCCACAAAACCTAGCCAGATCATGAAGCCTACCAATGCGCCATTTACAACTGTTGTAGCCGTAGCCCAGGATACAAAATGAGCCAGAATCCAAGCTTGCACGAGAGCACCAACGGCTGTAATAGCATAACCAGCACCAGCATCTTTGCGCATATCCTCTACTTTGCGTCCAACTAGCTTTGACCATTCATTAGCAAATAATACTGGGGAATACCAGACTGCCCCCACAATCATATTAATAACTGCAGCAACAACCACAGCCATATAGTTAATGTCTACGCTTGGCATTTTAGCCCTCCTTATTTATAGAATTATCTATACGCCTAAATAATGGTAAACTCAAGCGTTATTTGTGGTATCTGAAATATTACCCTTTGGAGTAAGTAGCTCTTCTGGTATAAAACTATCAGTGGATAACCAACTTAAGTATTTGGCAGAATTCCGGCAAACATTAGCCGATTATCAAATGTCGGATAAGAGCAAGTCTATTTTAGGCAATACACACCTGGCATTAATGGTCGCACCGACTTCTGTAGGAAGAAACACAATTATCGAAGAGCTAATGAAAACTGGCGAATATCACTTTATTGTTTCAGATACTACCAGAAAGCCCCGGATAAATGATGGGGTGCCCGAACAGAACGGCGTTAATTATTGGTTCAGATCTGAAGAAGAAGTTCTAGAGGACTTAAAAACCGGAAAATTCTTAGAAGCGGCAATTATTCATAACCAGCAGGTGTCAGGTATAAGCATTCGTGAACTCCAAAAGGCTCGTAATGACAGAAAGATCGCGACTACGGATATTGAAGTGGTAGGGGTACGTAACATTATTCAAGCCAAACCTGATGCATTGGCCTTTTTTGTATTACCTCCTAGTTTTAAGGAATGGATGAGGCGAATAGAGGGCCGCGGGCGGATGACTTCCACAGAAAAACACCGGCGGCTTGAGAGCGCGGTAGAAGAGTTCGAAGCCGCTCTTAAGTACGATTACTACTCCTTTATCATTAATGACACTGTCGAGCATGCCGTCCAACAGATCCAGGTTGTCATACATGACAAAGTTGATCCGAAAAATCAAGATGACTACAGGCAACTCGCTGAAGAACTGTTGAAGGCCACAAGAGAATACCTAAAATCATAAAATCTGGCACTCTTGACTAACGAGTGCCAAAAGCTGTAAACTAGCACTGTTAATTCGTGAGTGCTATGACAGACCGACAAAAAGCCATACTAAGTGCAATTATTGAACAATACGCAGAGGTAGCCAGCCCTGTTGGCTCTAGCCTTTTGGCAAAATTGTTTAATGTGTCATCTGCTACGATCCGCGCAGAAATGGCTGAGCTCGAACGACTGGGCTATATAATGCAGCCTCATACCAGCGCTGGTCGCGTACCTACGGATAGAGGATACCGATTTTACGTCAACAATCTGACCGATGAAAGCGAGAAGCCTGCCGAGAGAGGAGCCGAACGGGCTCTTACAGCAAGAGTTGAAGGTGGCGGGTTACCTGAACGTACTATCCGAAACGCAGTAGATACACTGGTTGAACTTACGCATAACCTTGGATTAGCAACGATTGGTGATCAGCTTTATATGAGTGGTTTATCAAATCTGTTTGGTCAGCCTGAGTTTTTAAGTGGTGGACAAGTCCAGCAAGTTGCGAGGTTGCTGGACAACTTGGAGCCATGGCTACGTGAAGCCGCACCGAACAAGCCCTTGAGCGTCTACATTGGTGCAGAAAATCCAATTGGCCGTAGCGCTGGAGCCAGCTTAATTATCAGTCGTTTCCGTAGTCCGTATTCAGACAGGAGCTACATCGGGGTATTAGGTCCTACGCGCCAGCAATATCGCGATGTTATGAATCTTGTGCAGCGTGCCGGCCAGACACTGGAGAGTACTTTATGAGTAGGGTCAAAAAACCTTCAATAATTGAACTTGAAAAACAAGTTAAAGAGCTAACTGAGGCTTTGATGCGCGAACGAGCGGATTCGGAAAATATACGGCGTCGCCACGATGATCAAATTACTAGTCTTAAAACTATGGTCAAAACAAATGTTGTTCGAGAACTTCTGCCAGTTATCGACAATCTTGAACGTTCACTTAGCCACGTACCCAAAGATCTTGAAAAGAACGACTATGTAAAAGGCGTCCGAGGAGTTGTAAAACAGTTTGAGAGGACTTTAAGTGATATTGGCGTAAAACGTATCAAGACAATTGGTGAAGTATTTGATCCTCGTTTACATGAAGCAGTAAGCATGGAAGATAGCGATGGTGATACAGAAGTTGTTTCAGAAGAACTTCAAGCAGGATACCAGCTTGGCGATGAAATTATTCGCCATGCTATGGTCAAAGTCAGAATGGAGAACATGTAATGCATAATTTCGATCGTGATCTACCAATTGAAATAGATAAACGATGTCCGAGTTGCCCAACTCGAAAGGGTGATATTGGTTCAGAAGCGGATGAAAGAAATATACTCACAATTATGCAAGAAGATGGCTATAACCAGCAAAGTGCTAAAAGAGTTGCTGAAGATACTTTCATGAGGTTTCGCTCTTCGGTTGGCGACTCCCTAGAAGTGGCAATACCAATCTTAACAAATCAAGCAGAATGTTTATTAAGAAACATGACCGGGGGTTGTATCCAGTTTGTAATTAATGAAGCAATAGCTATAGCGGAGCAAGCAGAATGAGTATAGAAAAACTTGGCGAAGAATATTTTGCAAATCCACTTTTCAGAGAAGTGTACGAGTATGGCTTAGATTTGTGGAGTGATATTTTGGTGCCCGAGAAAGTAGACGGAAGCGATACATTATTGGCTGGAGCATTTGCCGTAAAGGATGATATTTCGGATATCTTCGGTTTCACTGAAGGCGATGCGGAAATAATAATGCAGAGAACTTTACGTGATGTTGCAGAAGCAAAAGGATTAATTGGAGGTAAATAACATGGGAAAAATTATAGGAATAGACCTCGGAACAACCAACTCGGCAATGGCGGTAATGCAGGCCGGCAAGCCTGAGATTATTGCGAACAGTGAGGGACAAAGAACTACTCCAAGCGTGGTGGCTGTGAACAAAAACGGCGAACGCTTGGTTGGTCAAGTTGCTCGCCGCCAACAAGTGACAAATCCTAAAAACACTGTTTACGAAGTCAAACGATTGATTGGGCGCCGTTGGGA
>CAZLTB010000039.1:0-4129 GCA_964562505.1 uncultured Candidatus Saccharibacteria bacterium | reverse complement strand
CACAAAAACGCCAAGAGATAGCAACCCAACTTGGTTTTAGTGAAACTGTATTCGTAAACAAAAAATCTCCTGCCGAAGTAAGTATTTATGGCTTGCAAGGTGAAGTTAACTTTGCTGGTGCTCCGCTACTGGGAACAGCTTGGCTGCTTAGTAAGCTGCAAGGCAGGTCCATAGACAGCATTACTTGTAATGGCAAACAGATAAAAGTGTTGGATGAAGACACTTTGAGTTGGATTATTGTTGATGACCTTGACGGGACACCACCATGGCATCACAAACAGCTAAAAACTTATCAAGAAGTTGAGAACCTAACTGCTGATGAAGAACCATTCAAAGAGCACACCTATGCATGGGCCTGGATTGATAGTGGGCTACGAATTGGACGAGTAAGAGCCAGGACATTTGCGCCCGATTGGGGCATCCCCGAAGAGGAAGCCAATGGTTCGGGTTCAATGCAGCTAGCAGATAAACTTGGATGAAATCTCGAGATTATACATGGCAAAGGCTCATTAATTAGAGCCGCCGTTGGCTCTACCGGCATTGCCATTGGTGGGTGGGTGAGAGAAGACCCAAAAATAACCATTTAATACTTTGTTATGATGAAGCCATGGCTTTTGAGTATCACTGGCATCGTAAAGAAGCTAACTTTGACGCACCTATAGAAACTGAAGTTGATGGTGGCACACATTTCACAATTGAAAATATACCTACGTTTAAGGGCAAGTATGTTGCTCTGCGTCGCCCAGGCGCTGTGCCACACCATGAAATACCGTCTAGGGTGAGCAAGCCGCTCTTATATTTTATTCACGACTTGCCTATATGGGGCGAGAGCTTGCCAGAATATGTTGAACGAATTGTCCAAGAACAAGCCGGGGTTGGCGTTCGGCGCGACAGCATCCGCGTAGTAGACCTCACTATGAATACTTATGACGGCAAGCAATGGGCATTAACTCCCCATCTATTTGTAGAGCTAAATGAGCTTCCAGTCCCAGGCAATTACGGCAATGAAGTAACCGAAGTGGTTACGTTCACGAAAGATAGTGTGCCTGATGGGTTTGGATGGTGGAAGAAAATAGAGCTTGAAGAGTTTTTACAAAAATTTGAACTATACAAGCCCGGCGGCGGTTCTGAAGTCCGACTCTAAGGCCCGCCAAGTTGACATGTTTTAATAATTAGTCTATGGTACGCACTTATGTGGAAGTTAGAGATTTTACGCGAAGGACAAGCTCCTGAAATACACGAAGGCGTGTCTATAGTTTATGAACCGCATCGTGATGGAATAGCTAGGAACTTTTCAGATACAGTAGTAGCATATAACGCTATTTCGGAAAGAATACGAGGCATAAGATCTGACAGTGTTATGGGTGGTAGTATTTACCCTACTTTTCTTGAAGATAGTATCCAATACAGCGGGACAGGCGGACCCATAGTGGACATAACGACTAATGTTGCACCTGTTCAACATCACTTAATTCATGAATTAGAGGGCCAAGAAACTTGGGAACTTAGTCCTCTTCCCGAAAAATAGTTCCAGACTCCTTCCACTAAGCCCCGCCAAGCATAGGCATTATGTCACTTGTCTATTCTGCCCAGGGCGGACGGAAACGGCCTACATATATTGGTGGCCCGCCAAATTGGTCGGCTGTAATATCTACTATTGCGGCACCTAAATATAAGAATGTATGGTCCTCATCGTCATAGCTACCCTGCATCACATTCCCGCCAACTAAATGCTGCAAGTAGACGGACGCTAGCCCACAGTTCAGTCGTGGAAAAATCTCTATAGCTTTATCCATGAATTCATGTACTTCT
Source organism: uncultured Candidatus Saccharibacteria bacterium (assembly GCA_964562505.1). Classification (GTDB taxonomy): domain Bacteria; phylum Patescibacteriota; class Saccharimonadia; order Saccharimonadales; family CAZLTB01; genus CAZLTB01. Next base: position 2,317 of record CAZLTB010000039.1, on the reverse strand, counting down.
ACTTCGGGATTATAGGCATAATATAGGTCAGCGACTAAATCACGAGGAATTTGTCCTGTCTCAAATTCATTCCTGACCTTTGATGCAACACGCAACACTTCTCTCCGTTCCATAACCTAATTATAGGTTATGAAGTTCTGAAATCCGACTCTATGCCCCGCCAAGCATAAGCACTTTAGAACTAGTGCTTTTTGTTATGATTAAACTATGGGTGAAGAAATTCACGAAGATAGTAGAAGAGCTAGGAAAATTGGATTCATGGATGCACCTTCGTTTGAGCGAGAAGGATTTTCGGGACATACACTCGTACCTTCCGAAGCAGGTCTGGGGTTTAGTGCTCTTTTAATTGATGCTCACGGTCGTCACCCTCGAAAGCGTATGGTGGATACTACCAGAACATACTTCGTGATAGAAGGAAATGGAAGTTTCACATTGGGAGATGAAGTGAGTAGGGTCCAAAAAGGTGACCTATTTGTTATTCCCCCTGGCTGTGAATATGAATATGAAGGCCATATGGAGCTGTTTGAAGTAAATATCTCGCCCGACAATAGTTTTAAGGATGAGAAGCTAGAATAGGTTTCCTAAATCCCTGCGTTACGGAAACCTATTGTTCGGAAATCCGACTCTATGCCCCGCCATCACGCCTATGATTTAAGTCTAATTCGAAATGCCATGTTATATTCTGCTTTCTTTAATTTTACCTCTTTGGCCAATTTCGCATTATTACTCCGTATTTTATTTCAAATTGTGTCAAATCAAGCATATAAAAGAGCGGGCTAATCTGGCCCGCTCATTTGAGTGTTTGTAAATGTTAGAGTTTTGTATCTACGTCAACGTGCCCTTTTGTTACTGTAAATGGTCCGTCACCTGGGTTAGTCATATTGTCTACCCCGTCCATAGCGGCCGTTTGAGTAGTAAAGCTGCCCCAAACTTGGTCTGGATGATTCTCGACTGCTTTACCGAATAGCCAGTTGCCAACCCAGCTTGGATTACTGGCGCTGGTAACAACACCTGCGAAGTACCCTGTTTTGCCGGTGCCATTAACGCTTTGTACTTCTACGACATACCAATCACCATTAACATCTGAATACTTGAACAAATCCTTATCCTTTTTGTTTGTGTTGAGTTTTGTAGAATCGATTTTAAATTCTGCAGTTCTATCAAGTCCATATGCGTTATAGCTTACTTTACCATCGATTTTTACCTTATGGTGCTCAACATATTTCTCACATTGACCTTGATTCTTAAAGGATGGATTGTTATATACCTTCCAGCCATCTTTTTTACATTGGTCTTTTGAAGTTGGTGGTGCGACTAAATCCGGAGTAGCAGTAATTTGTAGTGCTACTGTGCCGTAAACACCCCAGTTAGTATCCTCTCTAAATATGCCAACACCACTGGCTCCACCATCGGTATACCAGCCAGCTGTTGATGTATTCCAAAATACCTTAGTAGTGCTGTCATCGGATCCTACTGATACTGGTTGGCTAGGTGGTACGGCTACATTCAAAGAATTATATGGGCCATTAATACCTAACGGAGTAACGCCGTAGGTTTCCGTATTGTAAGCAATACCGATAATTACATCGTTGGGCAATGTAACATTTGGGCTGCTCATATCAAAAACTGCATTAAATGCTAGTCCATGCCTGCAAATACCTCCTGCATCTTTCCAAGAGAAACCAGCCCCATAGCCATCGTCGGCACAAGTTGGGTCACCCTCAGGACGCCATGGAATGTTAATTGTCTGAGTTTTTTGAGCGAGTACTGTATCAGGGGCACCATCAGAGCCCAGGTGACTACTATATACAGTTAATGTTATAGGATGGGACCAGCCAGAAGAATTATAGGCTGCGTTTGATTGATATTCGGAATATCGAGCCCAAGTAACCATTGTCGCGGTTACGGTGTTTAAATTCCGAGCAGTCCCTCCAAGGTGGACATAATCTCCGAACTCACTGGTTTGTTGAGCCTGAAAAGGTTGGCTCGGATAACTTGTAGCTGGTGATGTGCTGGGTAGAGCACTGTAAACGGTTTCGGGCGCAACGGCGTATGCTGACCCAAAGACAGCAAGCGACATTGCACCGCCGCCTAAAAGTAGTCCAAAAGCTAATATTGCAATAAAAGTTTTTGTTTTTATACGTTCTACGCCCTTGCGGACTGAATAGCGATATGCCATACCCAGTACCCTCCAATTAGTGTTCTCAGTATATCAGTGCCAGCTAGGGGAAGCCAAGTTGATATAATTTTATTATGGGTCATAAGATTGTTAAGCCAGATGAGGTTAAAGACCACTACGCCGACAGCGATGTGCCGG
>CAZLTB010000038.1:0-4226 GCA_964562505.1 uncultured Candidatus Saccharibacteria bacterium | reverse complement strand
GTACCGTTTTAACCATGAAAATAGTTGTTAGTACGACCGGGATTGCCAAGAGCAATAGTTTTACCGTTTCGCTACCTAAGTGGATGCCTATGGCGCCGAGTATGGAACCAGCATCGTCACTTACGAACTGCACCAGCACATCGCCCAGGCACAGACTCAGGAAAACCAGTGCCGCATTGATGCGCAAAGCCATCAAGAGTACTACTGGTATAACTACCAGGCCAAGCAGCACTAATTGTGAGGCATTCATGTCCCCATCTTACCATAAGCGCTTTGGGTAGAGGTTATAGGTTAGAGGTGTTAGGTTTTAGTAGCTACTTTAACCTAGAACCTAAAACCTGCTTGGCAAAGCCAAGCTATGCGCCGACTTTGTCTTTGGTTTTGCGCCTGCTAGCCTTGGCGTTCTGCTCCACGTAGTCCAAAATTTTCCCGGCCACATCTATACCAGTAACTTTTTCTATCTTAAAACCAGGGCTGGAGTTAACTTCTAATACCAAAGGGCCCCGACTAGAGCGCATCATGTCCACACCACATATTGGTAGGCCCATGGCTTTAGCTGCCTTAATAGCTGTGCGACGCTCTGCGTCAGTAAGTTCAACCGGTATGCCTTCGCCACCTTGTGCCAGGTTGGACCGAAAATCATCATCCAGGCTCTGGCGTAACATACTGGCAACAACCTTACCATTAACCACAAAGGCTCGGATGTCCACTCCAGCGCTTTCAGAAACGAATTCCTGCACCAGGAAGTTCACGCCTTCTACGTAAAAGGCTTGCATCACAGCCAGGGCCGCCTTACGAGTTTCGGCCAGCACCACACCATTACCGCGGGTGCCGCGCGCAACCTTGATAATGACTGGTGCGCCACCTACTTGCTCTAACACGCCTTCGAAATCGGCAGTTTCACGGGCAAACACCGTTTTGGGTATGCCTACACCGGCCTTCGCCAGTAGTTGCATGCTGCGCAGCTTGTCACGTGAACGTACAATGGCTATGGAGCTTGTGGTAGTAAAAATGTTCTGCATCTCGAACTGACGAACTATAGAACTGCCATATTTGGTAAGATTGGAAGCAATGCGCGGTATTATCACATCCACATCTTTTACTTCTTTTCCCAGATAATGAACCTGGGGGTTACCGCGCTCAAGAGTAACGTAACATTTGGCATAGTTAAGCACCCGGACTTGATGCCCGTGCTTTACTGCTTCTTCTTTGAGCCGCTTAGTCGAGTAATTACCGGGCCCTTTGGATAAAATTACGATTCTCATTGGTTTAGCTCCTGATCAATAAACTGCGCCATTATCTTTTCTTTCACTTCCCTAAATGAGCCACCAAAAATTTGTGGTGAGTTATTAACTTCCAGAATGTACCATTTTTTGGTCTTCTTGTCTTGTACTAAATCTACACCCGCCACTTGGCGCTCCAGCGTCTGGGCAGCCTTAATGGCTAAGTCCTGCACATCGGTTGGCACATCACCTATTGGCACATTGCTAGCATTAGCGTTGCCGCGCGGTTTGTTTAGGTGCTGTTTGAGCGGGTCCTGGTGTTTTACCGCACCGCGCCAGACGGCAAGCTCAGATTCCTTACCCAGTACATACACGCGGTAAAAACCGTCATTGGCAATATACTCTTGGACGATGTACATAAACTCGGCTGGCGCTTCGCTTAAGATTTTGTCGTAGTCTTTTTGATTACTTATAAGGAAGTTGTTGCGACCGCGGTCGCTGGCAATTTCCTTAAGTACAAACGGTAGGCCGAACGTCTGGGCAAACTCATCAAAACGCCCTTTGAGGCGACTAGTGTTAGCACTAATACTGCGGGGAACCGGTAAGCCGTAACAGGCTAATTTAGCATATTCCGTCAGCTTGCTGGCAGAAATGTAGCTCAGAAGTTCCCTGTCAACGAATGGCCGGCCCTTGTAGTGTAGGTACTCAGCCGCAGCAGACGCGCACTCGGCATTTTCAGCGTGGTTTTTGAAATACACCAGGCTATACTGCGCCAAATCTTTATAGTTATCTTCGGCATTAACTACCTTGGTCTCAAGGCCGTTTATGGAATACTCTAAGGCGTCATAATTAACGCTCTGGTATTCTACAGGCAGTTTTTGTAGGGCGCTCACTTGGGCAAAAAATTCTTTACTCTCTTTGGGGAGACGAGTAAGCACCAGTACGCTGCTCGGCTCAATGCTATTGGAGTGGAAATGACGCTGGGCAACATCGACTACAAACTTTTTCTTTAGAAAGTTCTTACCAAGCAAGATGGGGTAGTTATTGCGCGACCGGTCGGCCAGCGAGAACCAGCGTGTCAGCGTATGGTCCCCAACCCGTACTTTAAGCTTTATTTTGTATCGGAATTCTTGTTGGCCAAAAGAGTTTCGTACTACAGTAGTACGAAATGAGCTACTTTCGACCGGTTCCGGACGGTAGAAAAACGAGCCAGGTGCAAAAAAGTTAAACACTAACTTGCCATCAACCAGATGAATATTACTGGCCCAAATAGACGAGAAGTCGGCGCCAGTATCAATTTTGGCTGGGACGCGCTCAATCCGGTCGTCTGGCAACGACACCAACTCAATAGTACCGATGTAGATTAGTTCTTTGGACATAATTTAGTAATATTATATACTACTCTGTTAAAATGGTCAAGCTTAATCTTCTGTCAAGCGTCTCTTGACTCGTATTGTGGCACTAGCCGCACCACCATTTCTACTAATTTAAAGCCCCGTGCAACACCCATAATTAGCGATTTACGGTCGATGTTATGTATATTTTTGTAATCTAACCGCAGTAGCCGCGTAATCTCTAACTGTAGCGTGGGCCTATCGTGTCCTATCGAGTTCAAATACCGGCGGCTAGAGTTAGTTGTGTAGTGCTCACCTAAAGCTGCGAGCCGACTTTGTTTAACACTTCCATCCTCTAACCTTTTAAGCTTAGTGCTATTTTCCTGTTGAATATAGGCAGCTTGGTTATTGGATATTACCGTATATAGGCCTAGGTCATCTCGGGCCTGTAATACAATTTTCTTTGCAAACTCCATTAATGCTTCAGATGGTTCTATTCCAAGCCCAATGCAGGCGTGAATTTCTGCTTCATCAACCGGGTGCACAAACATGCCAGGATTTTTGCCGTGCAGCGACAAAAAGCTATCCGCTGTTTGTAATTCATGTTCAATATATGGTCGTATAGGATGACCGGGGTCACTCGGTACGTTGCTGGTCTGACGACCACGCATAATAATAGCCGTACCATAGTCCTCCGCTAGGACTGCAGCAAGTCCAGCGGTGCCAGAATCGGGATTGCGTAATTGTTTCGTCTTTAGGCTGAAAGGTTTTGTGGCGTGCTCTGCACTAAAAAGATGTCGCTTATTTCCTTCGGTCCTAACCACGGCAATGTCATCATCTTCTTTAGCAGTGCCTTCTGCGTATTCATCCTCTTGCAAATTTGGCGCTGCATAGGTACGCTCTGCGGCTTCAATGCGTTCGAAAATAGAATAAGCCCATTCGTCTGGTAATTGCGGCAGCCATGGCATCGCCGAAATATCTCTGGTAGTCTTATCCCGCTGCACGGCAGCATCGTACTCAACCGAACCCAGGGTAGGATCGTCAATTTCTGCTAATTCTACGGGGCTAAGTATGTTAGTGCTGCCAAAATAATTAAGCATTACCAGATTTTAACATATTTCTTATGTTTTTACAATACTAATGAGTGGCGTGGAGGACGCGGGTGTAGGCTAAGTAGATTACCAGTAGTACGATAGCCAAGATGGTTAGTAACAGCGGTATAAAGCCACTTTGGTTCAGGGGCGTGCGCTTCATTTGAGCATTATTGTAAACCATAAGCTTTATAACGCAAACAACAGTAGTGATAATGCTTGTGTTTTGTAACATCTTATGCTATAATAAATGGCAATGATTGGGGAGTCGCCTGTTCAGTCCCAAACGGATGCTGTTTCTGAAACAGCATCTGCTGATATTGAGATTGATTTAACTGCGGAGCATCCAGAAGTTTTTTTAACACCTGAGGAAGAAGCGAAGTTCTTGCGGCAAGAAAACTCTGCATTACGGACTCAACTTGAAACTACAAAGGCTATGGCCAAAGACTTTGGGCGAATGCTTGTTGAGGAAACAGTTGAGAACAAAGGTTTGCAAGAAAGACTATCCACAGTCACCGATGAGGCCGAGCGCGATGACAAAACCGGTTTGTACAAGCCGACCGTATTCGAGAGGAGAG
>CAZLTB010000037.1:0-4306 GCA_964562505.1 uncultured Candidatus Saccharibacteria bacterium | reverse complement strand
GTTCATCGCCAAAAAGACCTACTCTTATAGTATCGTCATTTTTATCGTGGAAGGATTTATATACGCTAACTGATTCTAGAAGATCAAATGATTCAGGACTAATAGCGCCCATTGCTTCTGCAGAACCTAATTCTGAAGGTAATATCGGATTACTCATTATTTGCTGTCCCCACGGCCTCTGCCAAATCGGTATTCACAGATTCCTTGGCTCTTACGCGTTTGGTTGCTTTTCCGACTAGTACTGTCACGCCAGCAAAAGCCAATGCACAAGGGCCGACCTTTTTTATATCATCGTAATTGTTAATCCCCTCAGCTAGCAGCGCACCCTCTACGGTAAAAAAGGCACCCATCCATCCGGCTGTAAATAACCCATGACGCCGATTTTCTCCGGCAGTTCTCGCGGGATCTTCCCTTTGTTTTTCAGCAAGTACAACGGATGCTCCACCAACCATTGCCACACCAAACTCAGCAACCGGATTCATTTTTATGTCTGAGCGAACGTGTTTATCTAATTTTCGGTTTATCCATTTGAACATTTTTGTACTTTTCTCAGTGGTGATTATATCGGCGGTAGCTAGAACAGCTAAACCTTCCACCGCAAAAGTTGTGGCACCAAGAACTGCAGCACTTATGGGAGTACTTTGGGTTGTTGCTTCTGCAATCCCGAAAGCAGCGAACCTTATAGCTTCATTGGCTGGGCTAATTTCCAGTCCGATCATAGTTAATTGAGCTGCTCTCTTTCCAGCGTGTAAAACTCTTTGTAACTTATTGCGGCCAGCGTCAGCCGGTACTTCTACAGTCTGTACAGCTGGTAGACCTACAGCCTCAATTGCTTGTTTTGGCCATACTAATGGTACTTCTGCTTGCGGAATTGGTATTAACGCGCTGTTGACGTCCAGCGGTTCTGATGAATCTGACATAATAGCTCCTTAAAACCCTACTTACTTTCCCAATCACTTGCCCGATAAACAGCAACTGCTAGTGCGCAAACAGGCTCGTGTTTACACATACGGCCAACTACCTTCATGTGTATGGTGCCAAAATCGACATTTCTGGTTGCCATTAAAGCACTTAAACTCTGTCGTATATCTTCTTCCACTGATTTCTGGCTATGGCCCTCATGTTCAACAAATAACCCTTTGCCAGTTTTCTTCTCCTGAACCCAGCCCACGCCAGCCCATGCTTCGTTGTTGGGCGTATCAACGCGCGCATCGGCCATAACAACGTACAATCTATCGCCCCATTTACCCGGCATATTTTTTATAGGACCGTCAATCTGTTTTATTTTAGAGCCAGGGGGAATAACAGAACTCAAACGGATTAGATTATAGTTTGCTACGCCTGCATGATTAAGCGCCGCGTCAAAAGCGGACAATTTTGTAGGGCCAGTTCCGATCCCTGTAGCCAAAAGGATATCCATTTATTAATTACCTTGCGTCCAATTATATTACTTTTTTTAAGTTTTGTCAATTTTTCTCTATTAAAAATGGCACCCCCGACAACTTGAATTAAGATCGGTGGTGCCGTTTTAACTACTAAAGAACTGTTTAGGAAATTACCACAAACAGAATATACTGTCAATCAGACGTACGGAGCTTAATATGGCGATCTCACCCACAATACTAATCGTGGAAGACGATTTTTCAATCAGGAACATGTACAAATTCAAGCTAAAGCTTGCGCGTTTCAAGGTGATTATAGCAAATGATGGCGAAGAAGGTTTATCGCTTGCTAAAAAAATACGACCGGACTTGGTCTTATTAGATCTGAAAATGCCAAAGCTAAATGGTGAAGATATGTTAGAGAAAATGAGAGCTACCAGCTGGGGCAGCAAAATAAGAGTTATAGTCTTAACCAACATTAGTCGTGATGAAGCGCCTATGAAATTGAGACTGTTGGCGGTAGATAGATATGTAGTTAAAGCCCACAATACACCCACCCAAGTCTTACAGATTGTAAGAGAAGTGCTCGCAAAAAACACGGTTACGCATTGAGTTTGTTGTGAACTTCTCGTAGGATAAATATATATGTCAACAAAAATCGCCATTATTGAAGATGATCAGGCGATCTCCCAAATGTACCGTATTAAGTTCGAGGCCGAAGGCTTTGACGTAGAGACGGCCGAAAACGGCAAGCTTGGCTTAGAGCTATGCGAAAAGATGAAGCCGGACATCATCTTGCTAGATCTGATGATGCCGGAAATGCGCGGAGATGAAATGTTGGCTGCCCTGCGTAAAACCGATTACGGCAAGAATATCAAAGTTATTATTCTTACCAACATGGGTGAGCAGGAAATTCCGGAAGGTGTTAAAAAACTAGGTGTGGCCTCTGTTATTTTGAAAGCCGACATGACCCCCCGCCAGGTCGCCGAACTCGTCAAAGTTACCCTAAAAGCCTGAACTGTTAAAATAACCTTATGCGTATCGCCATTTTAGGCTACGGTTCCCAGGGCCAAGCTGCCTATGACTTTTGGAATAAACCCGAAAATGAGGTGGTGGTTTGCGACGCCGACGAAGCACTGCAATTGCCAACTGGTGTCACCGGTCAGCTTGGAAAAGATTATCTAAAAGGTCTAGCAAAATTTGATTTACTAATACGCACACCCGCCCTGCACCCACGCGATATCACGGCAGCCAACAGTGAAACCCCGGATATTCTGAGCAAAGTCACGACGGTGACGAACGAATTTATAAAAGTATGCCCCAGCCGCAATATGATTGGCGTCACTGGCACCAAAGGTAAAGGCACCACCAGCACGCTGATAGCCAAAATGCTGGAAGCCGGTGGCAAAAAGGTACATCTGGGCGGAAATATAGGTACGCCGCCTCTGGAAATGCTTAAAGCTGGTATTCAACCGGACGACTGGGTAGTTTTGGAGTTGGCCAATTTTCAGTTAATAGACTTAAAGCAATCGACACGCCTGGCGGTTTGCCTGATGGTCGTGCCGGAACACCTGGATTGGCATGAGAACATGGAGGAGTACATCGCCGCCAAGCAGCAGCTCTTTGCCCACCAGACCCCAGAAGATACAGCCGTTTATTACGCGCTAAACCCGAATAGCCAACATATAGCTAGCGTCAGTCCGGGACAAAAAATGCCCTACATGCGGCACCCCGGCGCAGATGTAATTGAAGGCATAATTATGATTGAAGGCGAGGCAATTTGTGATGTCAAAGAGCTGAAACTGCTGGGCGAACACAACTGGCAAAACGCCTGCGCCGCCGTCACCGCCGTCTGGCAAATTGACAGAAATACCGAGGCGATGCGCTCCGTGTTGACGACTTTTGGCGGCCTACCCCATCGTCTGGAACTGGTCCGCGAAATTGACGGTGTTAAGTATTACGACGACTCGTTTGGAACTACGCCTGAAACAGCCATAGTAGCCATGCAGGCCATAAAAGAGCCGAAGGTTGTTATATTAGGCGGCTCAGACAAAGGTGCCAGCTATGACGAACTTGCCGATGCGGTCAGTCAATCTGGTGTTAAACAGGTTATCTTAATCGGCAACACCTCAAACCCGAGGCATAGAGCAATTGGACCGGATATAGCCAATGCTTTGCAGTTGAAGAGTTTTACTAACGTCACCTCTTTGGTAAAACCGGGTGGGCCAATCATGTCAGAGATTGTTAGGGCGGCGCATGACGCAGCCAGTCCCGGAGACGCCGTACTACTTTCCACAGGTAGTGCCAGCTTTGATATATTTACCGACTACAAGGATCGCGGCGAAAAGTTTAAGACGGCTGTGCGAGCACTCGTTTAAGCTGTTCAATGACCGGAACTTCCGGTTGCAGCACTCGGGCTCGTCCAACTACCAGTTCCTTTATCAACTCTTCTATCCAATGAAAATGGGTGCAACCTAATACTATAACGTCGGCACCAGCGCCTAGGACTTCCTCAATCCGTACTTTTATTTTTTGTCTGTCAATCTGATTAGTTTCGATCATTAGCATCCAATCGCTGCAGTCTGGCTCAACAACTTTATAGCCCTTCGCATAATTATCTTTGAGCCAGGCATAGCGCTGGCTTTTAAGCGTAAGTGGTGTAGCACAAACTGCAAACACCTTTGACTTGCTTAGCTCAGCCGCCGGCTTAACCATGGGCTCCATGGCTATTAATGGCACTTTGATAATCGTTCGCAATTTCTCTATTAAATTAGTACTTACTGTATTGCAGGCAATTACAATTACATCGCATCTTTGCGCCACTAAGCGTTCTAAAATTGGCATAACTAAAACCTCTATATCTTCTATGGACTTTGTTCCGTATGGAACGTGCTGGCTATCGCTGGCAAAAATGATCTCATTAT
>CAZLTB010000036.1:0-4537 GCA_964562505.1 uncultured Candidatus Saccharibacteria bacterium | reverse complement strand
ATTTACCCGAGCGTTTGGAAATAAAGACCTCTTTACGATTGGGCACTAGTTTTACATTATGGTTCGACTTATCTTCTGGATTAATCGCAACCGTTTCATTACGGTAGCCTTTGGCGGAAACTACAACCAATAGCGGCTGGTCGCCCGGCTTATCTACGGTAAGCAGTAGCTTGCCCTGTTCGTCAGACTGAGCGCTGGCTTCATTTAAATCTGCTTCGCCTTTATCAATTGGCTTCGAGGATAGGAAGTCACTAATAGTAAAAGCATACTGTGTCCCGACGGGCCGAATGCTGATGTTGCCCATTGGGTTACTGCCCCATCCAACTATGTATTTTTTGGTGGTTGTGGCAAAGGCACTTTTTTGTACAACCAATTGTGAACTACCCAACTTGATATGTTTAAGGGTGGCCACGCCATTTACATCGCTTAATGCAGTCTGGGTGCCCAGGCTTACCTGCACGTTCTTAAGTGGTTGCTCAGTACTGTCGTCCAGTATTACAACCGAAGCACTGGCCCTAATACCTGACGTATTAAGCAAAAAATAGCGCGAAGGCGGAATAGCCAGCAGTATAAATAGCAGGGCAGCGACGGCCGCTAGAGTTAGATTACGCAGTTTTGGATTATGCCACCAGCTACTTAGAGCATGCTTAATTTTCTGTTTTAAGGTGCGATTTTCTGCCTCAGGAGCGTGATCTTGTTTTTTTTCTGTAATCTTGACAGGGTCAATCTCATCTTTTTTACTCTTATCAGTTTCGTTTTCCAGCTCATCAGTCTGGCTGTTTGATTGTTGTGCAATAGAAGACTCGGGTTCGTTAGTTTTTACAGGTTCTGATTCTATTGGCTCACCAGTCACAGCTGGTGGGTTTTGACCATCAGGCATCGGCGGGCTGCCAGGTTTTTCATCATCGGTCATTTTTTATTGTTTATCCTTATTTCAAGCATATCATAAACACCCTAAGAAGGGCATCCTCAATTAACTGTGAAAGGTCTATTCTTTCACATAAGGCTTGGGGGAGAGGAGCTTGTCGAGTGCCGGTTTGACTAGTTCGGCTATGAGTTGGTGACCATCGTCGTTGGGATGGAGTCCATCGGCTAGTAAATCTTTTTGCTGTTGCTTTGCTTGGAAGGTCTCAAAAATTGGAACATATGCTACGCTATTTTTCTGACAAAAGTCTCTTAAAACCTTATCGAACTGCGTAATCCGCTCATTTGTCCATATATTCTCGTCCCAAAATACAGGTGCAGTCCGCTTTTCATCAACTGGCGTCAAGCCAACAAACAAGATTTTGTTGCTATAGTGTATGGCCGCTGCGTGCAGCGTATCGAGCGCGTCTGTATAGGCTTGGGGCGTAGATGCGTTTTCCTTACCTTTTAGGTATGTATCGTTTGTTCCAATGGAAAATACAAAGGCAAATGATTCTCCGTGATATTTGCGGGCTTCTGTTTCTGGGACAAAGCGTTTAATAACGCTGGCTATTTTGTCAGCCGAAACACCAAGGTTGAAAATAGTAGGCTCATCGCGGTTTACTAGATCTTCAATCTGCTTTTTATCATACATTTTGCGGATACGCTGAACCCACCCACCTTCACTATCCCAAAAGCCCTGGGTAATACTATCGCCGAATACTAAAACTCGCATGATCTTATTCTACCAAGATACTTCGTACATAATGTGAATAGTTTGGTATAAAAACCGCTTTGACGAACCTCACACTTGGATGCAATACAAGGAAGCCGTGAAGCACGGACTGAGCCGTATACAAAAATACGGTAAAGGAGTACTGGAACGGCTGACGCAGTAGTGCGCCAAGAGCCCAACAGTGTCAAAAGCTATGCTGTTGAACAGGTTGGGCGGTGTGAGGTTTGTGCTAGCTAGTGGCGCGTTTATAGCGTGATATGGAAAGCGGCACAAAGACCACCAATATACCGATTGACCAAAGTATAATCTTCCAGATTGCGCCGTTGCTTGGGAGTCCTAGCGCCAGCGATCTGGCTGAATTAGCCGCAAATGTAATTGGCTGATTATTAGCAAAATGTTGCAGCCAGGCGGCCATACTCTGCACGGTCACAAAGGCTGCGCTGGCAAATACCAGCGGAAAAACGAATACAAAACCAGCTAACTGAGCGGTTTCCTCGTCTCTGGTAGCAAGTCCTAGATAGGCAGAAATCCACGAGAAAGCAAAGCCGAAGAATAAGAGCACCAGAACCATGGCAATAGCACTCCAAAATCCATTTGAGAATCTGAAACCATAAAGCGAACCGACTACAAGCATTATGCCGATGACAAACACGTTCCTCAGCATGTCAGCTAGTGTCCGGCCGGCTAGCACAGCGGCTCGGCTCATCGGCAAGCTGCGCCAACGGTCGACAAGACCGCTATTTAGATCGCGCGCTAAACCAATCCCAGTCTGTAAGCCGCCAAACAAGGTAACTTGTACCATAATACCCGGCAGTAAATAGTTTATGTATTTGCCATGCAGCGCTGCCCCTTCATGGCCTAATGCTCCGCCAAAAACAAAATTGAATAGCGTTAGGAAAATAATAGGCTGAATAGCGCTAAAGAATATAAGTTGCGGCAAACGGGTGTAGCGCAGCAGATTGCGCTTGGTAATTGCCCACGTGTCATTTAAAAGATAGTAAATGCTTTCCATTACTTTGATCCTTTCCCACTTTTCTTTTCCTGGGTAGCTACTTTGGAAGCCTTTGATCCGGTCAAGGTCAGAAACACGTCGTCAAGCGAGGGTTCATGCAAAGAAAGCGTATGCGGTGAAACTTCAGCCTGGTCTAGGGCACGGACAACTTCAGCCAATTTTTTAGAGCCTTGGCTGCCAACCGGCAGTGTAATAGTATTATCCTCTTCGTTATATGACGGCTTTTTTTGGCCGAGGTTATTAACGGCTTTAAGCGCTTTTTCTGAGTCGTTAGAATCTTCCAGCTCGAACTCAATCACATCGCCTCCTAGTTTGGCTTTCAATTGAGAGCTGGTACCTTCAGCAATCAATTTACCGCGATCGATGACAGCGATGTGGTCTGCCAATTCATCAGCTTCTTCAAGATACTGGGTGGTTAATAAGATGCTTGTACCTTTCTCAACTAGCTCGCGAATAATTTTCCACATATCCAGTCGTGTTCGCGGATCCAAGCCGGTAGTCGGTTCATCTAAGAACAAAATTTTCGGATAGCCTACAAGGCTGGCGCCAAGATCAAGCCGCCGGCGCATGCCGCCTGAATAGGTGCGGGCTTGCCGCTTGGCGGCATCGGTTAATTTTAACTTTTCCAAAATATCTTTGGTACGGGCTTTGGTTTCCTTGGAGCTCAAGTGGTATAGCCGCCCAACCATATACAGATTTTCTTCGCCTGTCAGGTATTCATCGACGGCAGCAAACTGTCCGGCCAGACCAATTAGTTTACGAACTTTGTCGGGATGTTTTAATACATCGACTCCCAAGACTTCAAGACTGCCTTTGGTTGGCAAGGAAAGGGTAGCCAGCATATTTACTAGAGTAGTTTTACCAGCGCCGTTTGGGCCAAGCAACCCAAAAACTTTGCCCTTGTCGGCTTTAAGGCTTACTCCATCAAGAGCTTTGACTTCGTCAAAGTATTTGGCAATGTTTTTAACTTCAAACGCGTATTCAGCCATTTGGTCCTTTCACGCCACAGCAGCTTGCTTGCAAGCAGAGCTTGCAACTCTGCCGCTGTTCTCGGTGCACTACTGCGTCAGTATCTCCGGTACTCCTTCAACGTACTATCTGTACGCCTCCGTCTGTTCCTCAATACTTACTTGTATTGCATCCGAGCGTGCAAGGCCAACATGTGGTCTATAATCTAACTCTACACGCGGATACTTAACACGTCAAGCATTAGCCTACTTGGTTATTAAGCCGTGTTTTATAGCTCGACGTACTGGCCGGAAAAGTACACGCATGACAAATCTATCAAGTTTGGGAGCGTGCATGTAACGGGCAACTTCTGTTGCAACAGTCGAATCATAAATGGTATCGAACTGATCACTGATATCAGGGGCAGTTATATTGTCCATGTCGACTGCGCCACGATTAGCAAGCCTGGTTAGTGCCCAAATTCGCGCTTCGTCATCGGGCAGTTGCCCAAGCATCTGTGTTGGATCAGTTGGCGCAATAGCTTCACTACCCTCGGGTGAAGGTACAAAAAACTGCTGCTCTAACTGCGCCACGTGTTCGTGCATCATTCTACTGTGATCTGGATTAATTCTACGAACCATAATTGTCCTTAATTATACAACTATTATATAAGATATATGTACTTAATGCAATAGCTATTTACTTTTCTCTTGCGACAACTTTACAGCGCAGTGATAAACTTTTGCCAATCAGAATCTTCAATTTCAATATTCCCTTCGGCTTCCAACTTTTTACGCCTTTCTGCCCCTCTTAAACCAGGCACTCGAACTGGCTCTTTCGTGACAATTGGTTCGACTGCAAGAATATCTTCTACAAGCTTCTCAGTTGATTTTTTGAATTCTGAAATATCACCAAAAGCTGCAGGATCTATAACTATA
>CAZLTB010000035.1:0-4576 GCA_964562505.1 uncultured Candidatus Saccharibacteria bacterium | reverse complement strand
TACGCATGGTCAAAAACATTACTATTTTTACCACCAACACCTGTGCCTACTGCGGCATGGTGAAGAAGTTCTTGCAAGCCAAGGGCTACAACTACGAAGAGGTAAACCTGGACACTCAACCAGAGCGTCAGGCAGAAGCCTATAAGATGAGCGGGCAGTTGGCCGTACCTGTTACCATCGTCACAAAACAAGACGATTCAAGGCAGGTTGTGGTGGGCTATAATCTTGCCCAACTAGTCCCAGCAATAGCTTGATACTCACAACGCCTTGGCCTGATTGACGGCAAGCCGCCAATTCCGCCAAGGCTTTTGGCGCAGGAAGTTGTCAGAACTTTGCGGTGCTCACTCACCGTATTAATATATACGATTCATTCTGCTACGCAGTCCTTCCTAGTCCTGCACCCAAATGTGAGCATCAATAATTTGTAAGCATTGCGTGAGGGGACACTAGACCGCATAATTAAGGGATATTTATGGCTGAGGATACGAACGCTAAACAAAACAAGCATGATCTGGTCATTATTGGTGCTGGACCGGCGGCTTTGTCTGCGGCCGTTTATACAACACGCGAAGATATTGATACTGTTTTATTTGAAAAGGGCGTGATTGGCGGACTTGCAGCTGTAACCGATTGGGTTGATAACTACCCAGGCTTTCCAAAAGGTATCTCCGGTCTTGAGCTAGCTGATAATTTGCAAAAACAAGCTGAACGCTTCGGGGCCATAATTGAACTTGGCGAAGTGCAGAGTATTAAAGACGGAGGTGAGTATAAGCATCTAACAACTACCAGCGGCGACTATTATTCCAAAGCAATACTGATTGCCACTGGCAGTGATTATAAAAAGATTGGCGTACCGGGTGAGCAGGAATATTATGCGCGCGGCGTGCATTACTGCGCTACTTGTGATGGTGCCTTTTATCGTGATAAACGTTTAGTTGTAGTTGGTGGGGGCAACTCTGCCATTCAAGAGTCAATGTTCTTGACCAAATTTGCCTCGCACATAGATATCTTGGTGCGCGGCGATAAGCTGCGTGCTTCTGAGATATTGCAACAGGAACTAGAAAAACACAAAGATAAAATTACGGTGCACTTCAACATTTCGACCGATGAAATAATTGGCGAGAACGGCTTGGTGACTAAGGTCATGGGCACAGACAAAACTGCTGGAAAGAAAGTTGAATTCCCGACCGATGGGGTGTTTGTATTTGTTGGGTTGTCGCCTAACACGCAATTCCTGAAAAATTCAGCCATAGAACTAGACGCAATTGGCTTTATCAAAACAAATGTGACCCTGCATACAAATATGCAGGGTGTATTTGCAGCCGGTGATGTAAGATCAGGTGCAACCATGCAAGTTGCCAGTGCTGTGGGCGAAGGTGCCACAGCCGCGCTCATGATCCGTAAATATCTGGAGCAACTTGAGATGGGTGAAACAGAGCCCGTCACCGGAGAATCGGTCACGACACTTTATGGCTCGTAGGTTACTATTGTTGTGGCAACAGCCTAAAGATTAGCTGAGAGAAATCTCGTTTACAAGCAAAAGTTTA
Organism: uncultured Candidatus Saccharibacteria bacterium; assembly: GCA_964562505.1. Taxonomy (GTDB): domain Bacteria; phylum Patescibacteriota; class Saccharimonadia; order Saccharimonadales; family CAZLTB01; genus CAZLTB01. Next base: position 3,029 of record CAZLTB010000035.1, on the reverse strand, counting down.
CCATGCACCCTACATGGATATGAATGCATTTGATGCTTATAGATTTTGTATATTGCACACTAAAACCGATCGCTGGATTCGACTATGTATAGCGCAAGCTTTAGAACCTGTATCAATAACTACCATGGAATGGTTATTGCTAGAGAGCCTTCAGAAGAATACATCTGATGGCACAAGCATTACAGCGGCGTCCGAGGCATTAGGCGTTAGCTTGCCACAAGTTACTGCCCTAACGCACCGCTTGCAAAAACAAGGTGCCTTGTCGCAACGTGTTTCAGCCAAAGATAAGCGCAGCCATAGTCTATCCATAACCCCACAAGGTGCACAGCTTTATAAAACTGCAACCAAGTTGGTGGAAGCTAAGCTTATTGAGCAAGCAAAGCAAACCCGGCAGTTGCGTGTCTACAGAGACGCGTTACAAGCACTTGGTAAATCTTAAGCTAGATATCCTAGATATCTATGTAACCAGGGAAGTCATCAACCACCACTTGGTGCCGTTCAACGCCTTTGGCTAATAAATCTTTCTCAAATTTCTTAACCATCGGTTCAGGGCCAGAAAGATACAGCATATTGTTGGCAATCGGACCAGCTAGCTCTAAGATTTTATCGGCAGAGAGTGAGCCGGTTTGGCCTTGCCAGCCTGTGGCCGGTACTTTTAAAAGTATTTGAAAATTATTGACGTATGATTCGAATAAAGGCCTGAAAGCGACTTCTTCAAGACGATTGGCGCCGTAGATTAGATGGATGTTACGCCGCTCACCTGTGTCTTTCAACCACTGAATCATACTATGGAAAGGAGTAGTGCCAATACCGCCAGCTACAAAAACGAGCGGAATTGAAGCGTCTTTGGGTAGTACAAAATCGCCCATTGGGTCGGCCATATGCAGCTGTGTCCCAATGGGCAGATGCCACAGCGTTTTTTTGAACGTGCTGGCATATTTACCAGCAAACTTAGTTGTAATGCTTAGTAGTTTATTCGTCGGTGAAGATGACAAAGTAAACCAATGCTTGATACCGCGCTCATCCGGGTTCTCGTGTGGAATGGTGAGTTCGGTATATTGCCCGGCATTGTAGTGAACCTTTCGCTCCGGCTTAAACCAAAACGTTCGGATATTAGCGGCTTCATTATGGGTATGGTCTAAGATAACTTTCATGGTTAATAGTGTACAATATAGGCTGATATAAGGAGTAAATATGACTGATTTTAATCAAATTTTGACGCCCGGCAATGTCGATGCCGGGACGATAAATACTGTTATTGAAATTCCTAAGTGGTCAACGCTTAAAATTGAGTGGAACCGAAAGTTAGCTGTTTTTGAGCTAGACAGAGTTGAGCCGAGCGTTTTTGCAAAGCCCTGTAACTACGGTTTTATTCCACAAACATTGGACGAAGACGGTGATGAACTAGATACACTAGTTATTACCAATGATCCCATACCAACTGGAGTGTATCTAAAAGGGCGCATCATCGGCATTCTTAACTTTGAAGACGATGGAGAAATGGATCACAAAATAATAGTGGTGCCAGAGGACGATCGTAACACCGGCGATGCTATAAGGTCGATGGATGATATCCATGAGCGGTGGAAGCAGAAAATTGAGCATCACTTTAATCACTACAAAGATCTATATAAACCTGGCAGTACCAAAGTGCTTGGTTGGGGCGGGCTTGAAGACGCTAAAAAATGTATCAATGAGTGCATCGAACGCTACAAGCAAAATGGCTGACGTAAAAGAATATTGGGTAAGTAAGCTTGCAGGTTATAACAAAGAAGATTGGTCCAGTAAGCCTTCAATTTTTGCTCAACAAGCAATCAAGTACTTCCCAAAAACAGGGTCGCTGCTAGAGTTAGGGGCTGGTTTAGCGCAGGATGGTAGCTGGTTCGCAACAAAAGGATACAATGCTACTGCAACAGACATACTGCCCATAAAGAGGAAAAATATTCATACAAGAGTAGTAGATTTATCAAAACCGCTGCCCTTTAACGAGCGGAGCTTTGACATAGTCTATGCTCATTTATCGCTGCACTATTTTTCTCTGGCTCGCACGAAAGAACTTTTTGGTGAGATTCACTCAATACTAAAAACTGGTGGCATTATTGCTTTTCTCGTAAATAGTGTGAATGATCCTGAGTCAGATGAAGGAGAAGAGATTGAGAAAAACTTTCGAAAAGTGAGAGGCATCGCAAAACGATACTTTGACCTAGAAGCAACTCAACAACTTACCAATAATTTTGATGGTTTGCTGCTTGATGAGGCAGGGAAGACATACAAGGATAAAACAGATTTGATTAGGTTTATCGGGAAAAAGAAGTAATGAAAAAGACTGTGCCAACAAATGCCATCTTAATTCCAGACAACGCCAAGCGTGTCTACAAGGGTATTGTTTTCGATGTCTACCAATGGCCACAACAACTTTACGACGGCACAACCATAACCTATGAGGCGGTTAAGAGACTGGACACCGTAAATGCTATTTGCGTTGTTGACAATAAGATTATTATTCTTGACGAAGAGCAGCCACATCAAGGGGTTCGTGTGAGTTTCCCGTTAGGTAAGGTAGACAGATCAGATAGTTCAACCTTGAGCGCAGCTCAGCGTGAAGTTGAAGAGGAAACGGGCTATTCATTTGCCAATTGGCGCCTTATTCAGGTCCGACAATTTCACGGAAAAATAGAGTGGTTCATCTATACCTATGTAGCTTGGGGGGTAAAAGAACACAAATCGCCTATGCGCGAGGGCGGAGAAAAAATATCAGTACGATTAGAAACTCTCAAGGATCTCAAGAAGCTTACACTAAAGCAAAACGACTATCTTAGTTGGTCAAAAACGATCTTTGAAAAAATCAAAGCAATTGATGACCTTTTGCAATTCCCCGAGTTCAAAGGGCAAGAAGTAGATCGCTAATTGTTGCGCTCAGCCTCTTAAACTCGTACAATAACCTCTATAAAGTACTAATGCTTTAAATGAGGGGATAACCAACATGAAAACAAGGGTGGCAATTAATGGATTTGGCCGGATTGGCCGCA
>CAZLTB010000034.1:0-4648 GCA_964562505.1 uncultured Candidatus Saccharibacteria bacterium | reverse complement strand
GCCAGCGGTCAGTCTGGGTATGCAAAATACAAAAACTAAAAATATCAAATGACTTTGTTGCCATAGCCACTAGCATGCTCTAGTAACTTCACCCTGTAAACGAAATTTCTCGCAGCAAACTTGATAATTCTTAAAAAAGTGGTAAAATTTGCTGCAATGAGTACGCCGACAGCTACAGGTGAAGCAACAACTCCAGCGGGCGAGCAAATGCTTGGTCTATTAGATGGCGATCTTGTGCAGACATTAGTTGCGCTCCATGAAGCCGCGTTTGAATATTACAAACCAGTGGACCGACATCAGCAAAGCCGAGAAAATGCAAAATCAATGGAAGAGGCAACCGGAATTGCAGTTCCTAAGGCGTATGATGATGCATTTGCGCGTGGAATATTTCGAGCCGTTTCAAGAAGTAAGCAGTGGGATTTAATTGATCAATTTGGTTTGAAGGCAGCGAACTATTTTGTCCAAGTCGGCTTAAGTGAGGAAGAGCACCTGCAAGACTTTATGGACCAGTTTACAACAGATCCGATGTGCCAGGTTGTTCTTATTCAGATGAGCGTACATCACACTGATTTATTGCTGTGCCAAGCTTCAGCAATAACAGGCCTAAGAGAAGCATTAGATAACCGAGTGGTGGAAGATAGTGAGGTAGCAGCAAAAGTAGTTGAGGCAGTTCTTAATTTTAGGGACATCGAAGAGCCTACCGCAGAACAGAAAGGATTAATGATAGGTTTGGCACAAGATCAGCGAGAACGTAAGAGTGACTCAATTATTCTTAAAGCAATCCGTGCTACTGACGAATCAAGACGAATAGAGCGTCGAGAAGAGTTCCTAGCAGACTGTGAAGCCCATCCCGACAAATGGCCAGACGCACATGAAATACTCGAATTCTTATTGGCCTATACTGGTGAAGGCAAAAATGAGGTTTTCCTGCAAAGAGTAATTGAAACAGCGGAAAAATGGCCTGGCGATATTCGTAGAAGTTTTACGAGTTTTTTCAGCGCAGAAGAAGAAAATTTTATTAGCAATATTATGGAGACATTAAAGTCTTTCTACATCGAAAGACCTGAGCGGGCAACCGTAGAAGAATTAAAACAAATATGGCTAGACTTAAGTGTAATGGCTCCTGCCCCTATTAGCGGAAATACATTGTCAAGAGCTGATATCATGCGAGCTAGGGCTGACCGACATAAGAAGAAACACCGTTCGAATAAGGGAACAGACGTCAATAAACCATCACCAGACCCACCGGACGCCGGAAAAGAAGATGACAAGAACCCTAAGCAGCTGGAATTGGTTGTGATTAAAAAATCTACTGATGGCTATGTAGTTGACATTAATACAAATGTTCGACAATTGTTGGAAAAATACGTAAAAGAGCGTGGTGGGCAGAGCTCCCTTATTACTGAACTCGAAGAGGCCTTAGACCGCTTGAAAGATCCTGCGCTTGATGATGGCACAGAAAAAATGCCCGATGACATTGCGATGAAAACACCCAACCGTGCCTATAGACATTTTGACGTATGGCGCTTCAAACCAAGCGCTGCTCTGACTGGCAGGCACACTCCAACATTCAAGAAAACGAGAGTTGAATTTGTGCGGTTAGATGATAACCGAATAGGCATACTCGGTTTTGAGCGCCGAGATGATAAAAACTATATGACGCATCAAAAACGGCGCTGAGCCGGTTCTTCCAAATATTTCCGTATCATCAGGGCCGCTGTGGCGCCTTCGCCTACAGCACTGGCTACTTGCATTGTGGCACCAGAGCGGATATCGCCAGCTGCAAACACTCCCTTCATACTGGTGTGCAGTGTAGCATCGGTTTTAACAAAGCCAATCTCATCCAGCGCAATGGGTGAGCTTTTAAGAAATTGGCTGTTCGGGGATAACCCCACAAACACGAACACACCATCGGTTGGAAAGTCTACCTTCTTCCCGCTCGTTTTATCAGTACCAATAACCTTAGAAACCTTGTTGTCCTCACCCGCTATTTCATCTGTTGTGGTATTAAAGTGAACTGTAATCTTATCCTTATGTTTTTCCAGCTCGTGCTCCAATACATCAGAAGCACGTAGTTTTTCGCTGCGTACTAAAATGTCTATACGAGAAGCAAACCTAGTTAAAAACATCGATTCTTGGATGGCTGAATTACCCCCACCCACTACCACCAATCGCTTATCTCGATAAAAAGCGCCATCACAGGTAGCGCAGTAATGCACCCCGCGCGCGTAAAATTCTTGTTCACCAGGTACACCAATTTTTTTATAATCGCTGCCGGTGGCTATCAACACGGCCCGAGCATAGTAGTCACCGCTAGTTGTTGCTAAATGTTTATACTCACCCTCATCCTTGATGCTAATTACTTCGCCAAGTTCAATAAGAGCCCCGAAGCGTTCAGCCTGCTTCTGGAGATTGTCAGCCAGCTCTAAGCCGGAGATGCCTTTAGGAAAGCCCGGATAGTTATCTACCCAATCTGTTACTGCCGCTAAGCCGCCAATCACCCCCTTTTCAAACAAAACCGTATCAATGTCCTCACGCGTTGTGTATAGGGCAGCAGAAAGGGCGGCTGGACCCGCCCCTATAATGACTAGTTGGTGCTTATGGTCTTGGTCGGCCACAGGCTTAACTGACTGCTGGAACTAATTGAGCTAAATTGTATCCAACGACGACTTGTTTTGAGTCGTCTTGCTTGGTTACCACAGTTACCGGTACGGCCAGCTGGCCACTCATCTGATAGGCTTCAGCCTGACGCTCAGGCTGGGTGTCTAAATTGACCTCGTCGTAGTTGTAACCCTTGGTTTGCAAGAATTTCTTCACCATGACGCAGTAGGCACAGGTGTTGGTAGTAAAAATAGTAATGTTTTTAACCATAGTTGCTTTCCTTTTGCTATTTGATTTTTTCTTATCGCCTCTATTATATATAGCGCCTTTACCACAATGCAATACCCTATATGTTGTGTTAATAACACTCCTCTAAGGTGTTACTTTTCTCCTTACCTCTTATGTTTATTTATGAGCCTCTCGCAATGGTTCGCTTATGGATTTTGCACGCTCGTTAATTCAATGTCAAATACTAAATCAGCGTTAGGTGGAATATTGGAACCCGCCGGCGGATTTGCTCCGTAAGCAAGGCTAGCCGGTATTAATAAACGCCTGGTACCGCCGACTTTCATACCGGGTACGCCCTGCGACCAGCCTGGAATTACGCCGTTTAAGGGAAACTGGACTGGTTGACCGCTGTCATGTGAACTCTGAAATATGACGCCAGTAGCGGCAACCGCTCCTGTATAATGAGCCGTTACTGTTGCATTCGGCTTAACTGTTTCGCCATTCCCCTCCTTTAAGTCGACGTTCTGTAGTTGTTCTATTTTGGGCATTGGTTGAAAATTGTTGAGTTTAGTACCTTCCAAAGTATTTCCTTTCGTTTGACTTTGTGTAGCTTGACTTTCATCCTTGTGGTGAAACATTTGCCAAATAACAACGCCACTGAAGCCAAGCGACGTAACTAAAAATAATAAAGCTAATATAGTTGCAAAAATTCTATGACTAAGCTTCGTTTTGGCCAATTTACCCTCCTTGAGTATGCGGTTTAGTATACCAAATGATCCTAAAGTTTTACTGGATTGTCCGGAAAGCCGTCTTTCAGGGCTTTAACTAGTGCTGTCTGCAAGGCCGGTGTTCTAAACTGGACCTTGGAAAAGTTCTGAGTATACAACCAAACTGGTGTATGAATATTCATGTCTAAGCGATTCATTAGTCCCTCTTCTGATGCTTCGCCAATTGCCACACCACCATGCGAGGCCACCTTACATAAATAAATATACTGTGAGTTATAAGGCGCTTCGTATTCTTCGGTAAAGACAAGCCGAGCTTCCGTTACTTCAAGACCAGTTTCTTCCTCAATTTCTCGCCTTAAAGCTTGCTCTAAGGTTTCACCCTCATTTACTCGGCCACCGACAAGCGTAAAGTATTGGCTGCCGTACTTGTCTCGGTGCATAACAAGCATCTTGTCGTTTTCTAGAATAATAGCGCGAACGGCTTTTCCCATGGCTCAAGTATATCCCTTATGCGGCTATTTCAAACTGACGCAGCTTCTTACGCGTCGTCTCAGTCTTTTTACCGTGCTGGAGCTGAAGTAGTTGATCATAGATACCGCCGCTTCTAGCTAGCTCGCTTGGCGTGCCGATTTCATCAACTGTTCCATTTTTAAGTGTAATTATCTGGTCAACATGCTGGATAGTACTTAACCGGTGAGCAATAATGATGGTTGTACGTTCCTTCATGAGGCGCTGCAGGGCCTCCTGCACCATAACCTCACTTCGGCTATCCAAACTGCTGGTAGCTTCATCCAGCACTAAGATAGGAGCATCTTTTAGAAGAGCACGGGCAATGGCTATGCGCTGCTTCTGGCCGCCGGATAGCTTTAAGCCGCGCTCGCCTATTTCCGTTTCATAGCCCTTTTCTAGTTTTTCGATAAATTCATGAGCATTAGCAGCCTTAGCGGCAGCTTGAATTTCCTTGTTCGATGCATTTGGCATTGCGTAGCTTATGTTTTCTCTAATAGTGCCGCTGAATAAAGCCGGATCCTGGAATACCACGCCAATGTTCTGACGTAAGCTTTGCTGCGTAACGCTATTTACGTCTTGTT
>CAZLTB010000033.1:0-4937 GCA_964562505.1 uncultured Candidatus Saccharibacteria bacterium | reverse complement strand
ATTTAGCTCCGGAGCCGGTTATGACCACTCTCAAAGTTCGAAGTAAAATACTGATATCCAGCCAGAAACTCCAGTTCTGCACGTAGTACATATCAATTTTTCGGCGCTCGTCAAAAGTAATGCTACGTCGTCCAGAAATTTGTGCTAGTCCAGTTAGACCCGACTTTACACTTAATATTGTGTGGCGTTTTTCGAATTCATTTAACTCCTCAGGTATTAGCGCACGCGGTCCGACTAAACTAATGTCTCCCTTTAGTACATTAAAAAGTTGGGGTAGTTCGTCTAAGCTGGTTCGGCGCAAAAACCTCCCAAAAGGAGTATTGCGTGGATCTTGCGGTAAGAAATCACCATTTGCTCTATATACTTCTGCCAACTTAGGTTTCCCCATCTTCTCAAAAGCTTGTTCCGGTGTCGTATTGTCATATTTCTTATATTGGCTCCGGAACTTGTAAACACGAAATCCATTATTAAAACGAGTTAAACGAATTTGGCGGAAGAAAACACTGCCACTTGTAATTTTATTGACCAACGCAATTATAAGAATCAGTGGAGATGTAACTAGTAACAGGAAACTTGCAACTAAAAGATCAAATAAGCGTTTAATTATTCGGCCCCAACCAATCAGTGCTGTCTGGTGTACGGCTATCATTGGCAGACCATCGAATAATTCTACAGTTATATTGCCAACAAACAGATCGTTATTGCCAGGAACGAACCTATAAGCAACGTGATGTTCCTGGGCGTAGCGCAAAATTTCGTCATTTAACTCCTGGGTTTTATAAAGTTCTGTTTGAATAATTCCATGCGGTAGTTCCTGCAAGTTTTCAATTGCTTCCTCGAAGCTACGGAAATGTGCAAAATCATAATGTGTCTGCCGGCCAACAATGCCGAGAACCCGCTGGCCGCTATGTATAGAATTGTTCATTACTAGCGCTATGTTTTCGCTAGCGGCAGTGTCTCCTATGATCAGAATATTGCTCACACCAATGCCATATCTGAAAAGTGCACGGCGGATTATTCGAGCAAAAGTACGGAATATAACTAAAAAACTAAAACCAATCACAAGGCCATAGACTGGTACTAGTCGTCCTGGAAATAACTTACCTTGCGCCATAAAGTTGTAGCCAATAACAGTTAAAATACCTAAGAAAGAACCGACAAATAATCGACCCAGTTCAGAAAAGCGTTTGGCGTATACCTCTTGCCTATAAAGGCCGATAAGAGCATTGACGATAATCCATAACGGCAGGGTAGCGAGAATTGTGTAGGCGTAGGTGCGCCCAGGAATTTTAGCGACTGCTCCTTCACTGAAGACTTTGAAACGAAGAACGTACGCCAGCAAGAAAGCTGCGACTAGTGCCAAGAAATCGCCCACAACCAAAAATAGTCCATAAACTGATGAGGCGTTATTTCTCATATATCTTGATCAATTGTACCATCAGAGGCGACAGAGGTGTTATACTTAATCAAACAAGCGAAAGCATTATGAAAAAATTAAAAAAACGTCAGCGAAGAGAACTTACCCGCTTTGGCGAATATATGGTTGGCGGCGGCGTCTGGTTTTGGAGCGGCTATATCATTATTGTTGTTCTAGCCGACAAAATTCCGCTTTTCTGGGCGAACTTTATAGGTAATGCGGTTGGAATCACACTGAATTTTTTAATCGAGCGCTACTGGGCATTTAAGAGTAATCGACCGACTACGCTTATGGTGGCGACTCGGCGTTATGTTGTGTACACAGCACTAAACGCTTTCTTGCTTAATTATCTAATTCTTCAGGGCTTGAGAAACTTAGGAATCGAGCCAAAATTTGGCCAATTCATCGCAGCCGGTTTCTTTACGATTTGGAATTATATATGGTACAAGACTTGGGTATTTCGCGGCCAGGAACATCATAAGAGGATTCGACACCATGCCTGAATCTCAAAAAACGATTCGCCCAACAAAAAAACAGAAGGAGTTACTAAGCTTTATTTCTGAATTTATTGCCGAACATGGCTATAGTCCAAGTTACCGCGAAATCATGAAGGGGCTCAACTATACTTCAGTAGCAACTGTGGCCCTACACGTTAATAGCCTAATAAAACGTGGGCACCTAGTAAAACGTGAAAATTCAGCCAGGTCACTAGAAGTGGTAAATTCAACGGAACCGAAACCCGAAAAGAATAATGTAAAGCCGGCTCAAGAAAAATGGTTGGTTGAAAAGATTGAACACTTGTTTCAAAAAGCAGAAAAAGGCGCGGCAGTTGCCGAAGAACATCTGGATCAACTGTATGTACTTGTCGGTTCGCTAAAGGTATTAGGCCTGGATGCGGCAGCCCAGAGTTTTATACCAAGACTCGGCGAATTAAAGAAACGGATAAGCTAAACTACTATGAAAACTGTAGTTAAGCTAGACCAGGTTACTAAAACTTACGGCAGTAGTCGCGGAGTAGAAAATATATCCGTTGAGATTAAACAAGGCACAATTTTTGGCTTCTTGGGACCGAACGGCGCAGGCAAAACTACCACTATAAGTATGCTGGTAGACTTGATTCGGCCAACGAGCGGTCGAATAAGTATTTTCGGGCTAGATAGTGTTAATGACGGTGTTGAAATCCGTAAAAGAATTGGTTTTTTAGCAGGTGACTTTGCACTTGATAAGAACTTGACTGGCTGGCAACAGCTCAAATATTTTGGAAATTTACGAGGTGATTTTCGCGGGCAAAAAGTTCGAGAGCTTGCGAAACGCTTGTCGTGTGAACTTGACCGACCGATTAAAACTTTATCAAGAGGTAATCGTCAGAAGGTTGGTCTCATCTCTGCTCTTATGAATGATCCAGAGCTACTGATTTTTGATGAGCCAACAAGCGGGCTTGATCCAATAATTCAAGCCGAATTCAACAAAATTATTGCTGAACATCAGAAAACAGGCAAGACGGCTTTTATCTCCTCGCATGCACTTGGTGAAGTACAGACGCTTTGTGATCAGATGGCTTTTATTCGTGAGGGCGAACTTGTAGCGATTAAAACTCTGGGAGAGCTAAGCGATGCGAACACTAAACATGTAAACGTCGTAACACAGGATAAAAAACTTTTGTCGGCGCTCGAAGGTTTAGAAAATGTCAGTGTTCAATCTCGCGAAACAGGCCACATTACATTTACGGTATCAGGAGATATTAATCCCGTACTCGCACTACTCGGCCGCTACAAAGTACGTGACGTAACGATTAGTGAAGCTGATCTAGAGACAATCTTTATGCAGTACTATCAGGAGAAACCTAATGTTTAAAACAGTTTTTTCTAAAACACTATATGAAAAACGTTGGACGATGGTTTTCTGGACATTGGGTGTTACTGCCATGGGTCTGTTGATGATGGGCTTTTATCATTCTTTTCAAAATTTTGATCAAGTTTTACAAAATTTACCCAAGTCAGTACGCGGACTGGTTGGTAACGTCGATAGTCTTAAAACTGTTGCCGGCTATGTTGCTCAGCAAGTCTTTGCTTTAAGAATACCGCTACTCACGCTGGTGATGGGAATCACTCTCTTTACGGGATTATTAGCTGGCGATGAAGGAGAAGGGACCCTTCAAACGCTTCTGGCACAGCCCGTTTCTCGCCTAAAAGTTTTTATTGAAAAGATTCTGGCGGGTATGGCCACAAGTTTTGTTATCTGCTGCGGAGCGATTCTAGGAGTATTACTGGGGGTTGCCTTAATTCATGAGCAAATTAGCTTTATTCATTTGTTTGAAGCCACGGTGGATGTATGGCTGCTGACTTTGGTATTTAGTTCAATAGGATTTGCACTGGGGGCCATAACTGGAAAACGAGGGATGTCTGGTGCATTGACTGGCCTATTAACTTTTGGCTCATATCTGATAACTTCATTTGCCCCGAATGTTTCATATCTGGCTTCTGCTGATAAATTATCGCCTTTTCACTATTATAATCATCCAGCTACCAGTCAATATGGACTTCAAACCCATAATGTTTTAGTTATGATTGGCATAGTCGTGGTAGCAGTAGCTATCTCGGGCTTAGTCTTTCTCAAACGCGACATCTACCAGCGCTAATACATGCTTTATAATGACTAGCTAGTGACGTATTTTCAGGCTATTATTATTGGCTTATTACAGGGTATTACGGAACTTTTCCCAGTATCAAGCTTGGGCCATTCAGTTCTGCTACCGGCTCTACTAGGATGGAATAATGTTGTTGGTAGCCAGACAGCAAATGAATCATTCTTCCTGGCCTTTTTAGTAGGCCTGCACTGCGCTACGGCAATTGCGCTGTTGATTTTTTACCGGGAAAAATGGGCGTTAATTATCAGAGGCTTTTTCAGGACGCTTAAAACTCGTAATGTCCAAACTTCAAACGAACGCCTGGCCTGGCTGCTTATTATTGGAACTATACCAGTTGCGCTTACAGGCCTTTTGTTTGAGCATCGTTTCCGAGTGCTTTTTGCCAAACCACTTTCTGCGGCAATTTTTCTCACTATTAACGGTTTGATTTTATTTGTCGGCGAACGGTTTCGAAAACTTTCACATACCAGGGCCGCTAAACGAAAATTAAGCAACCTTCGCTACCGCGAGGCAGGTGCTATAGGCTTTGCTCAAATTCTAGCCCTTTTTGCTGGCATAAGTCGGTCCGGTGTCACTATGGTTGCAGGACTGATGCGCGGCCTTGATCATGAAGACGCTGCTAACTTCTCATTTCTTTTAGCTACTCCGATCATTCTCGGTGCTGGAATCTATAAATTGCCGGATTTACTAGGAGCTGATGCTGCTGGAGTGCGTGGGCAAGTTATTGTTGGCAGCATAGTAGCAGGCCTAGCGGCCTACATGTCGGTTAAGTTTTTGACAAAATATTTTGAAACGAAAACACTTAAGCCATTTGCTATCTATTCACTAGTGATGGGCATTCTGATGATTGTTCATTTCGCATAAAATACTACA
>CAZLTB010000032.1:0-5359 GCA_964562505.1 uncultured Candidatus Saccharibacteria bacterium | reverse complement strand
TGCCCTTTTCGTCTTCAACAATGACCGGCATGACCTGAGACGGCGAAACGTTAAAGTTTTCGTGCAAGTCTTTAGGCTTAGTCGCTAAGTTGAAACGCTTAGCAATATCATCGGCTTTCTTGTTCAGGGTATAACGTCCGCACATAACTTAATTGTACTAGGAGTTCGAAATGAAAGAGAAAATAAACCAAGAAGTGAGTGTAGTCATGTACTACAGCGCAAGACATAAGATGGCCGTACCGCATTTACTCCACTGGCAGAATAAAGACTTCTCATTAGGAAAAGTTGACTATTACCACAGCTATATGGAAGGCCGCGACAAACAGCACATATTTGAGCTGGTAGACAAAGATAACTCGCTCTGGTTCAGACTAAGGTTGGATAGTAGCAATTTGCACTGGACATTGGAGGCGATACACGATGGACTTGCGAATTAACGACGAAGAGCCGCTTACCATGCACGTTGACCTCAATTCGTGCTATGCCGTTATCGAGCAACAAGCTAATCGCCTTATACGCAACAAACCAGTAGGAATTGCAGCTTACGACACGCCTGGCGGTTTCATCATCGCATCTTCCTACGAAGCGAAGCGTAAAGGCATCAAGCTTATGAAAGTCAGGGACGCTCGTTTGATAGACAAAGACATCATCATAATGATGCCTGACCCCGAGAAGTACTATGATGCTCACAGGCGCTTTAAGGCTGTTTTAGAGCGGTATACCAGTGAGGTTACACCAAAGTCGGTTGATGAGTTTGTGGTTGATTTCAAAGGCTCCAGAGCAGTCCAGGAAGGTCGTAGGTTAACAGATGTGGGTCGTCAGATAAAGAAGGATATCAAGGAAGCGATTGGCGAGTACGTTACAGTCAATATTGGCATTTCAACCAATCGTTTCTTAGCAAAACTTGCTGCGGGCTTGGATAAACCGGACGGCATGAATGTGATACGCGGTAAAGACATCTGGAATATATACGGACAACTAGACCTTACTGACCTTCCAGGCATTAATTACCGGTACGAAGCACGACTAAACCTTGCGGGTATATATTCGCCACTGGATTTTCTGGAAGCACCGGTCTTCAAACTGAAGAACGAAGTGTTTAGAAGTATTGTCGGTTATTACTGGTTCCTACAGCTTAGAGGCTATGAGGTCGGCTCAGGAAAATTTGGAATTAAGAGTTTTGGAAATGACTATGCTGTAGGTCAAAAGACAAGCGACCCTCAAGAAGTTTCAAGGCTGATTATGAAACTCTGCGAGAAAACTGGTCGTAGGCTACGGAAGCACGACTACCAAGCACAAGGACTAGGCCTGTGGCTTAGCTTTGATACTGGGCAGTGGTGGGGTAAAAGCAAGCGTGCCAAAACTCTGCTCTATTCTACCCAAGACATTTACCTGCACGCTGTACGGCTGCTACGAGACGTATCATTCCCTGGTAGAGTGACACACATTCATATTGCAGTGTTTGATGTTATTCCTGCGACGCCAATACAGACAGGTTTGTTTGATGGTACTCGGCTAGATACGCGCTCACTAGCCAGAGCCGCCGATAAACTGAATGACCGTTACGGTGAATACACTGTAGTACCGGCCACAATGGCGAACATGGAACAAATCATTATCAAGCGCGTGCCCTTTGGTAGCGTTAGAGATTTGTAATTATTAAGAAAACTGTTGGTTGTACATGAGTAGCAAGTCACTTGGTAATAACGCTTTCATTCGCTCACTCATGGGTTTAGGACTGTAAGGCAAACCAGCTAATTTCGAAATGCGCCTAAGGTTTAATGTGCTAACGGCTGAGTCCGGACTAGTTTTCAACGCGTCATAAATGCCACCTTGTTTGATTCGCCATGCGATTACTTCATCCGAAACACAGAATAATTTACTCAACTGAGACGCTGCTAGCGAATTTAAGACGACACTCATCGGTAAATTTGGATTCAAGGTAATTAATCGTTCATATGCGCCTGCAATACGTGTCGCAGTATGCTTTATTAACAATGGCGTCGGCACGAGGAATGCACCAGCCAGCATGTTAGCCCTTCCTTCTATACCGCTCTCCAAGCTCATCATCATTTCGTGAAGCTGGAAAGCGTCCTGAACAGTTGTTGCTGACATTCGGCGCAGCAGTGCACTGTCGAATATTGCATGGCCTAATTCGTGTGCGATGCCCTGGTGGCTAAGGTGCTGCAAGTCATCATTCATATAAGTATCGTAGTCGACAAATATTACACTTTGCGAAGTGTCGATACCCGAGCGGACACCTACGGTGAGTATTTGCCTCTCTGGATATATATGGAGGCCGAAGTGTTTTGTGGCAATAATTTCTGGGTCAATTGGAAGTGCTCGTGACCCCATTTCTTTGAAGTAGCAATCGGCTAAGAACCCACCTAGTGCGAAAATATCTTCAGGTTGGTAAAAATCTGATGCCATGTTTGTTTCTCGTAATAGCTATTACTTGTTCAGCAGTTTGACGAGCCTTTCGTATTCCTCTTTTGTTAGTTTTTTACTTCTAACAGTACGCAACAATGCCGGCAAGAGCATATTCCTGAAGGCAGGAGGTGCATCAGACGGTATTCTGTCTCTGGATAACTGCGCAGTGTCCAGAAATTCCTGATAATCCAAAGACCCAGGGGTCAACTTTAAATGTTGGGCCCATGATTTTAAAATTATTGTTGGGGGTGGGCTAGCTAAGCCACGTTCAATTTTACTAAGATTGCTAGCATCGTAATTAGTCAATCGGGAGAATTCGCGGAGAGGAATATTCAACCTCATGCGTAAATCCCTTAATAGATAGCCGAACTGCGCGTTGCTCATGAATGCTCCTGTGGTTTAAATTATACCACACCTAGGTCGGCTAGACACTCAGCTAACAGGTTCTAGTCTAAGCAGGTAATGCAATAAGAGCCATGCTATTCGAGTGACCAAACATCCTATGTAATGCTGTAAACTGTTCGTAGACTTGGTTCCAAGATATACCAGCCAAGTCCACCATAATCACTCATGATAGACAAGATAAAAAAAAGTCGATATTACTTCTACGCCCAACAACTTCGTGATGTGCGTGTGCTTGGTCTGGCCATTTTTGGCGTCCTGGTGTTGCTGGTCAGCTGGAGTAGCATCCAGGTCATTCAGAGCAATTATGATTTGCAAAAACAAATTTCCAAACTGCAACAGCAGAACGAGGTGCAGGATTTGGAAAATACCAATTTGAAGCTGCGCAATGAATACTTCAACACCGACCAGTACCTAGAACTGTCGGCCCGCAAGCAGTTCGGCAAGGCCGCTCCCGGCGAAACCGTGCTGCTAGTACCAAAAACAGTGGCGTTGGCGCACACCAGCGCGCTGCCGCAATCCACTACAAAACCTAAGCCCGTACTGGCAACACATAAACCGAGCTACCAGCGGAACCTGCAAGCGTGGATGGACTTCTTTCTACACCGAGCGCATGAGCAACAGTAGAGTGTTCGTGCGCTGGTATATTAAAGACCGTGCCGCGTAATTTCTCTAAACCACCCATAACCAGTTCGGTTGCGTCCTCCGGATTGACTTCCATGCTCAAAGCAACTTCTTCGAACGAAAAATCATAGGTGCAGTGCAGTAGTACCGCGACCATTTCGTAAAGCGGAAGCCTCTCAAGACCAGCTTCCAGCCTGGGCTTCGGTACTTCTCTCAAAAACGACATTGAACCTCCTGGTGATTTCTAGCAGCTTATTAGACTAGCAAAGCCAAGTTATTGGATTTATAAAATTTCTCACACAAATCTCAGCAAAACAAGGTTTAATAGGGATATGAAAGCAGCCCAGATGAATGATTACGGCGGCAAAGATGTTATCCGGACGGTTGATGGCATAGCCAAACCGGAACCGGGCCCTGGCCAAGTCTTAGTCGAGGTCCATGCTGCCGCCGTGAACCCGTTTGATTGGAAAGTCCGCGAAGGCCAGGCCAAAGAATATATGCCCTTAACTTTTCCGACGACCATTGGCGGCGACTTCGCCGGCACCGTGGCGGCTCTCGGCCCTGATGATGGCAGTGGGCTTGAGGTAGGCACTGCGGTTTATGGCCAGGCTCAGGCTTCCAGCGGCCACGGTTCCTTCGCGGAGTTTGCCCTGGTGAAAGTAGAAGCTCTGGCGGCGAAGCCAAAAACAGTTGATGATACCACGGCGGCGGCCTTGCCGCTGGCCGGCGTCAGCGCTTACCAAGCATTGGTAGAGCACGCCAACCTGCAAAGCGGTCAAAAAATACTCATTCATGGCGGCGCCGGCGGTATTGCCTCTTTTGCCATCCAACTGGCCAAGCACATCGGCGCCTACGTCACCGCTACCGCTGCGGCCGAAGACGCTGACTATGTCAAAAGCCTGGGTGCCGACGGGGTGATTGATTACAAGACTCAGGATTTCTCAAACCTGCTCAAAGATTATGACGTTGTCTACGACACGGTCGGCGGCGATACGTACACCAAGTCTTTCCAGGTGCTCAAACCGGGTGGCATCATCGTCTCTATGGTCGCCCAGCCCGATGAGGCGCTGGCCAAACAATACGGGGTGAAGCCTATCCTTCAAGCCTCACATGTGAATGTGGAGCGGCTGACCAAACTGGCCGAGCTCGTCGACCAAGGCGCCATCAAGGCACAGATTGGCAAGGTTTTCCCGCTGGAAGAAGCCAACGAAGCCCTGGAGTACATCAAGCAGGGCAAGCACCACGGCAAAGTGGTCATCAAAGTTATCTAAGGCTTAGCGGACGCGGGTCATCAGACGCAGGTTGGCCAGATAGTGCGTCGGGTCGACCTGCGGATTGTTATTGAGATAATTCCAGTGCTTGTCGCTGAAGGATATGACGTGGTCATTATGTAAGATGCCATTGGCGCTGTAGCTGGCCTCGGTATGGAACGTTTGATCCAATTCCATCAAGCGCAATAGATGCTTAATTTGGGCACCTTCCTGCGAATCCACCAGGTAATTACGCTTTTTCATCACGGACATATACATTAAGTATACGCCCAACAGGGGTAATATCCTAATTAGGCCCGGCCATTATTACATCCCGAGGAATCGCAGTAAGTGGTAGACCAGGTAGGCGGGCCAGAAAATCGCCTTGAAGACCGCAATGACCACCAACCAGAAAGTCCCGGAATGGAAGTGCAAGTAGTATACCAGTGCCCCGATGAACCCGAAGAACCAAATGCCACTACCGCCACCGGTTTTCCCCATTTTGTTTTTGTAGATTCGTTTGCGTGATACTTTATCCGCCATAGCTATCAGCCTTTCTGAACAATAGTATACTGCTGCGGTTCCTGCTTTTGAAGCAGGGCCACCCTCGTTGACACTTCGTATCTGTTTTGATAGTATGACTGAGCTATTTT
>CAZLTB010000031.1:0-5762 GCA_964562505.1 uncultured Candidatus Saccharibacteria bacterium | reverse complement strand
ACTACCACCCCGGTGATGTCGCTGTTTCAGGACAGTTTTTATCCCAGCGTGAAGACCCGGTACTAACCAGCATCATCCCTACTCTATCCGATGAGGGTTTCAGTCTGAGATGCCAAGAAGACGACCAAGACATCTTTATCCCTCGCCGAAACAGCCATGAAACGCAATGGCAGGTCAGCGTTTGGGGTTGGAGTGGTTGGGCTACCGACCAGGGCATGCAGGCCGCTGACTGGGGCACTTATACTATTGGCCGGCCGGTACGCTTAGTGGCCGTAAACCACAATAAGCCTCGTTATGTAGAGGATAATCCGGAGTTGGGTCGAGTCGGCTTTTCTGATGGTTACCCGTTACTTGTCACCAGTCAAACGTCGGTGGATGAGCTGAATCGCCATCTTGAATCAGTCGCCAAACCAACGGTGCCCACGGATCGTTTCCGCGGCAACATTCACTTGGATGGCCTGGAACCCTTTCAAGAAGACTTCATAGAATCCATAACTGTTTTATATAGTGGCTTGAGTGTGGCGCTCAAACGGGTTAAAGCCTGCGGCCGTTGCCCTATTCCGGATACCGACCAAATAAGTGGCGACCGCAAGCAACACGTGCGCTCCGCCTTGGGCAAGCTCGGCCGCAGCGGCACTCACGCCGACACGGCCAGGTACGGCGAAGACAAAAAGATATTTTTTGGTCAGAATTTCGTTATTGAAATGCCCAAAGAAATGGGGCCCGGGGACACCTTCCCCATCAGCCGCGATTCAGACATAGATGTTGCCTTCAGCGACAGAACTAACTGGGTCCGCACATAACCAACAGTCAGTTTTGAGAAATTTTACTACTTTTGGATTATTAGCGGGGTTTGTCGCTTGCCAGTAAAACCACACCGTCTTGTGGCTCTTTACCATCGTCGACGCATACCACGATTGACTCTATACCATTTTGGTTCAGCCATCCCACGGCCACCCGGTCATCGCTTTCGTCACTTAATGATAAGGCAACCACATATGCTGCATCGCGGTTAAGAGTGCCAAGGTTTAATCTGTAGGAATCGCAGGCTAAATCATTATTCAAGCCCGCATTATCCCCGTCTAACGAAACGTGCGCATCAACTCTAATCGGTGTGGTTGAAACTTCTGGGGCTTGAGAATCAATAAAGCCGGCACCATGATAGTGGTCTATCAAGGCAATTTTGCCCGTGACCCGACCTTTTAATTCACTGTCTGTTTCCGATAAAAGCACCTGTATTTCACCAGGTCGTACTAAAACTTTGTGTGGATTTGCAATAATGTCCTCAAACTTAAAATCAGTTGCTGGTGTCTCTGGGCTGTCTCCACCGCAACCAGCCGCGAATAGAGCACCGGCCATTAGTATGGGAGCAACTTTACTTTTCATAAGAGCAATATTATACAACTCTTTCACTTTTTGTGCAATAGTCAACTACTATTCAATCATGGCTCCAGATTACCCTCAGGCCTGGCGGATAAAGTTATCTTGCCCTTCAGTTTTGAGAGATTTCGCAATTTAGAGCTTAATGCTCATTCTTTTCATGGAAGTTTATGAAATAATGGCTTTATGACCCCAGACAATAAAGGCAGAGCGAGTCTCGTGAGCGTGATTACCACACCATTGGGGTTTTTTGCTCTATCTTTACTGATTGTCGAAGGTTTTTTGGGAATCATTCTGATAGGTTCGGGTTTAAGTGGTAGCCAGAAGTTTGCTGGTCTTTTTATGGGGGCTGGGTTATTCTT
Organism: uncultured Candidatus Saccharibacteria bacterium; assembly: GCA_964562505.1. Taxonomy (GTDB): domain Bacteria; phylum Patescibacteriota; class Saccharimonadia; order Saccharimonadales; family CAZLTB01; genus CAZLTB01. Next base: position 4,020 of record CAZLTB010000031.1, on the reverse strand, counting down.
GTTGGTAGTGCTTGTGGTTACAATACTTGTCTGGTTCCGGCCACAACAGCTCACATTCAGTGAAGGAAGTCATCTAGCACATGAAAGATTTTTGGGTGCCAAAGACGACCAATTAACACCGACTCAACTGGAAGAATTACCGAAAGAAACAGAAGAAGAAACACAAAAGGCCCCAAAACAAAGGAGGGCAACACGATGATTCTACTCATAACCTACAAACTGGCTGGCAACTTAGACTACACCCCCCTCTATAACGCAATCAAAGGTGGACACGCATCAACCTGGTGGCATTATATTGATAATACCTGGATGGTGAAGACAACTGAAACCCCAGCACAAATGATTGACCGACTTACACCACATATAAATGGCGCCATTGATTCAATCCTAATCATCAAAGTCGACGGTCATTCATATAACGGATGGTTGCCGTCTAAGGCGTACGATTGGATAAAAGAGAATAGGTAAAGATTAGGTACCTAGTATGTCCAATATGCAACGCCACCGTGATGCGAACAGGCACCGCTTCCAGTAGCCGTGCTGGAAGAGCCATCTTTACAGACCGCTCCAGTACGAGCTCCTGTAGACTGAGTTGAGGGTGCTGCTTGCGTTGTTGGCTGAGGTGCCACATATACGTATGTACCAATTACAGTAACTTCTGTTATTGGTGGGGTAGTAACTTCCTCTTTCATGAGCTTCTTGGCCGTCTGGGTACCGTTAGTGAGGGTCACTTCGTAAGTTAGCGTCTTCACGCCATTCACTCCAACTGTTTGTATTTTTGTAGCACCTTTTGCAAGAGTGGAATCATCTACGGAAGTTTTTTCAAAAGGAATTGGCTGAGTTTCAGTTACAGTCTTCTTCTCAATTACGGCAGCTTTTGTTTGGGGTTGGCTGCTCGGTTCAACCTGTGCAGGCGCAGAGGGTTTGGATGAACTAAACGGTGCAGCCGCTACACTTAGCCCAATCAGTGAAGCAATAACCACGCCAATCTTCCCCGCTTTTGTAAGACCAGAGAACCATGATTCTAACTTCCCAAACATAATTAACCCCTGTATGAACTAAGTATGCTCTTGGCATAAGCATTTAACAATAATTAGAGCGATCTATTTAAGAAATATTGCTATCTTATTATGTTTGGTCGAAACCTTGTTTAACCAATTTCGAGAAATTTACGTCCTTCAGTCTTTTAGTCAAAAGTGCATGAAGATTTGTACCTTGCGTGTTTAGTATCTCGTCATTGTAGCCGTATTCTTGTAGGATTCTTGCAATTTTACTGGGCCAGTATGCTCCACTCATTTGTACAATATGGCCCCCTATTCCTCTAGCGAGCTCTTCTGTTCTACTGGCGGGTCCAAGCCTGTCAACAATTACTATAGTTGCCATGTAATGTTTTTCTGTGGCAAGTTCTATCTCCCTTTCAAATCTCGATACTTTGTCCAAAGAGATCTCAGAATTACCTGGTCCTATAAAACCAATGTCAAATCGTATACCCTTACCCTTTTCAAGCAATATTGTTGCATCGCTTTCCCGTTTTGCTTGACGTTCTGAAAGCCAGAAAACATTTTTGCCGTTTCCCAAATCAGGTGGCTCGACTTGTTTGAAGCCGAGTATGACAAGCAGGCTACCGAGAATAAGTTTTTCGAAAAGCTTACCGAAGGAAGATTTATCGGACCCCCTTATTGACATAGTTTGGCTGCCAGTAATGGTCATTAGGTATGATGCAAGTTTCCAGTCTAGGTCAATAGAACGGTTGCCGAGAGATAATTTACCTTTAAAGCCGCCATAATCCTTCTCAAATTCTTCTACAGATTTGTCAATGACTTCTTGGTAGTTTTCTGTGTACTTTTTAAGGTTTCTTAGATCACCACTCAACACGTTCTGAAACGCTTTACCGTTTAACCCTAATACCCATTGCAATATTATTTTTTCTTGAGCAGGAACTCCTCCGGCCGATAAGCGTTTATATGCTCTCTCGTGTAACTCTTCAATAAATAAAGGGTCGTCAGCCCTACCATCCATTAACATAATGAGCGTAGCTGCATTAAGCGTTAGTAATCTTTTTCTAGTCAGTAGTTCGGTGCTATTTCTAATATTTTCACCTATAAGTATACCCAGAACCACATCTCTAATAATGTCAGCTCCAATCTCTGAAATAATATCTATACCGCTGTGTGACAATGCTTTTTTTGCTTCTGCGGGGAAGTAATCCACTATTGCTTTTTTATTCATAGTAACGATATTTCTCCTTCGTCTAATGGCCGACAGTTCATAAACAACACGTCTTCATATTCTTTGCCCAACCATCGCTTTGATCGTTTCCTTATCTCGTTAATGTATTTTTCCTCATTATCAATTAATACAAATCTTCTTTCATTTTTGACCGCCGCCAAACCCGTAGTTCCTATACCAGCAAATGGGTCTAGTACCACATCTGTTTTGAAGGAATAGTATTTTATGACTTTCTCGGCAAGCGCGACAGGAAAGACAGCAGGATGTTGTTTGTCCCACGTTGGAGTAATTTTCCATATATTTGTTTTTTCGTACGTATCTCTAATCTTTGATTCTTCAACAATATTTTGGTCTGGGTATGATCTAATATTCCAGTCAATCAATTTATCGGTAGCCTTCCTATATACCATTACATATTCGGTAACCGGAACTGGCTTATATTGTAAGGCGTTTCTGTCGGCAGCAAAACGACGACCTCGACCGGTAGCCCACCCCGCTCCTTCGGGTTTTACCCAAATAATGTCGTCAATAAAATCAAAACCTTCCTCAATAAATACTCTGTGCAAGTCAAAAGGCACTGCAATTCGCTTGGATGCTTGGCTCCTGCTTGCTCTTCGGAGCAATACTGGAGAGGTATTCATAATGAAATAACGGCCCTCATTGAGAACTCTGTGGCATTGTTGAATTATTTTTCTCATTTTTAGCAGATATTCTTCGTAATTAACGTAATCAGAATATTCGGGACGAACATTAAAGTATGGAGGTGAGGTGAATATAAGATCTACTGACTTTGATGCCATTTCATTTAAGACAAGTTCCGCGTCTCCAAAAGCAATGGTATTGCGCTGCTCGGAAATTTCATATTTACCGTTCTTAGTATCTTTCGGCTTATGAATAACTATGTTTACAAGTCTTGATCTAATAATCTCTGGTTTAGTAGTTTTATGCCCATTAATTAAAGTTGTTATTGCATCAAGTACTACTTCGCCTACACGATGCTTGTTCTGTCTTGATATAAGGGGGACACGCCAAATGTGGTATCTATCATCTACTTCCGGGAGACCGAAGCTACACGATCCTTGCAGACCGAATTCCTCAAGCCATGTTTTAGCAAGTCTTTTCGCCTCGGCAACAGTTTTTATGCTGTAGTCATTGCTTATTTTTTTTCTAACCACAAAACTCCAATTCTAGATACAGAATACTCCTTTTATCTCTGTTTTTGAATGCTTAGAGACCGAGTAAATCCCAGCGGTTAAGGTATTCCTCCGTAGAATCAGTGAATCTGCGCATGGTGGTGTCAACGTGAGCCTGTCCCTTCTTGCCTGGTGTTTTTAGCCATATCTGATGGGTTTCCTTCGCATAGTCCGCAACATTTTTGCTAGGCACTATGAAGTAATCTGGCGGCTTTTGTCCTTCATTCAGATTTACAAATACAAAGAATAAGCTATCCGCATAGTAATTCTCGACTTTTTGGTTAAGCATCCAAGCGCGATTGGCTCTTCTATTTGTTTTTACCTGTATACCTACACTCTTCGAAGCGTCTGAGTTAGAGCAAAGAATATCGACACCCTTCGTATTACGTAAGGTAATTGACGCGAGGTAGCCACGTGCAGACAATTCCGCCGCTACATAATATTCCCCTGCCACTCCTGACAATAATGAGCTCAACCCATCCCTTTTCATTTCCAGAGCATAGCATCTTTAGGGGTGTTTTTGAATGACCGGGTTAGCGTTAATAGGATTTAATGACGCTCACGACCAGGCTAAGGATGACGCCAATCAGCAGCAGGT
>CAZLTB010000030.1:0-5796 GCA_964562505.1 uncultured Candidatus Saccharibacteria bacterium | reverse complement strand
CAGATCTCCTAAACCCACTCCAGACCCCACACCAACGCAAACTCCTCCACCGACTCCAGCCCCCACACCAACGCCAACTCCTCCTCCACCGACTTACAACCCACCACCTGGACCAATTGGCGACAAGTGGCGAGCTAACCAGTGGCTTGGTGCTCCTACTAGTGGTGAGTACAGCACAAAGTGCCGTGGCGGATCTGGCCAAAACTTCCAAAATGGTAATATCTACTACCGTGCCGATCTAGGTGCCCACATAGTCATGGGCGAGATCCGAGCCAAATATGCAGCCCTGGGCTATGAATGTCACCCATTGGGTCTGCCCAAGTCGGATGAATACAATACAGTCCTGCAAACACCGACTGGTGGCCAGGTCAGTAATTTTGAGTACGGCAACATCTACTGGCATGGGCCCGGAACAGCTAAGGCTGTCTGGGGTGAAATTATGGGCAAATATGCAGCTCTCGGATATGAGGGCGGTCCATTGGGCTGGCCAACTAGCGATGAATACAATACAGCTGTGCAAACGCCAACCGGCGGCCGGGTCAGTAACTTCCAGAATGGAAATATCTACTGGCATGGGCCCGGAACGGCCAGAGGTGTTTGGGGCTCTATTTATGCCAAATATGCCAGCCTCGGCTACGAAGGTGGCCTAATGGGCTGGCCAACCAGCGACGAGTATGGCACTAGATGTAAAAATGGCCGAGTCAGTAACTTCGAGCGTGGTAATATCTACTTTAGAAGAGACCTTGGACCGCATGAAGTACATGGCGAAATACTAGGCAAGTATGCCAGCATGGGCTATGAATGTCACGACCTTGGTTTGCCGAGGAGTGATGAGTACAACACCGCCAGGCAAGATGGTGGCGTTGTTGATAAAGTCAGCAACTTTGAAGCCGGTAATATTTACTGGCGTGGCCCGGGGACGGCTAGAGCCGTCTGGGGAGCCATTTATGCCAAATATGCCAGCCTCGGCTACGAAGGTGGCCTAATGGGCTGGCCTATCAGTGATGAATATGGCACCAGATGTGAAAACGGTCGAGTCAGTAACTTCGAGCGTGGCAACATCTACTTTAGGGGCGATCTTGGACCGCATGAAGTACATGGTTCTATCCTGGCTAAATATGCAAGTCTAGGCTTTGAGTGTCCTAATCCCAACGGCTATTTCGTGGGATTACCGAAATCTGATGAGTACGCCACCGCTGGTGCAGGGGGAAGAGTTAGCAACTTTGCGAATGGTAATATTTACGCTGCGCCCACTGGGCTTAGAGTAGTCCAAGGCGCCATCATGGCTAAATATGCTCAGTTGGGTTTTGAGCGCGGTCCATTGGGCTGGCCAACTAGCGATGAATACAGCACCGCTCGCTGTTGCGGTCGTGTAAGTAATTTCCAGAATGGCAATATTTACTGGCATGGCCCAGGAACAGAGAGGGCAGTTTACGGCGCGATTTATGCTAAGTATGCTGCTTTGCATTGGGAATGGGGCCCCTTAGGCTGGCCAACTAGCGATGAATACAATACAGCCCGCTGTTGCGGCCGAGTCAGTAACTTCGAAAATGGCAATATCTATTGGCACGGACCTGGCACGGAAAGAGCCGTATGGGGTTCCATTATGGCTAAATATGCTCAAATGGGTTTTGAATACGGAGTCTTAGGCTGGCCGACTAGCGACGAATATGGTACCGCGTGTGGTGGCGGAAGAGTCAGCAATTTTGACGGTGGCAATATCTATTGGCGTGGTGACATTGGCCCCCATGAAGTTCATGGCAGTATCTACGCAGCTTACATGGGACAACGCTGGGAATGCGGTTCTCTTGGTTTCCCGGTCACTGATGAATATAGTGTTCCGGGTGGGCGAAGATCTGACTTCCAAGGTGGCGGCCTATTCTGGAACGCCAGCAATTATCAGGTAAGTCGAATTTGGTAGAATAGCCCATAAACTTGGTCGGGGATAGCAGATTTGAACTGCTGACCTCCGCGTCCCGAACGCGGCGCGTTTGCCATGCTGCGCTAATCCCCGGGAAATAATTCCACTACCTCTGTTATCATATCAGAATATGACAGAGAGATTATTGGGCAATTCTTGATACAATACTGTTAATGGTTTCAGCGTTTACCGGCATCTTTAGCATTTTTTGCTTTGTGTTTCTAATCGAATTAGCCTCCAGACAGAAAAAAATTAGTGGTGAAGTTTCTCGTAAGGTCGTGCACATAATAATCGGCAGCTTCATTGCATTTTGGCCCTTTTTTATGTCATTTCACACAATCCAAATACTTAGCTTGGCTTTATTGTCAGTAATGATTTTGTCTAAATACCTCAATATTTTTGGTTCGATACATGGGGTAGGACGGGCTACGTTTGGTGAATTATTGTTCCCGGTGGCAATCGGCTTAGTGGCTACTGTAACTAGCTCAGAATGGATATTTGCTGCCGCAATCTTGCACATGAGTCTAGCAGATGGTTGCGCCGGCTTGATAGGCGTCCACTTCATCAAGGGGCGAGGCGCTTATAAAATAATGGGCCAAACCAAAACTTTAATAGGTAGCCTAGTCTTTTTAGTCATATCAGCGATTATTACGGCTTGGGTCGTACTGGGCAGCTCAGCTGGCTTTAGTCAATCCGCCTGGCCAGTCGTGATCTGGCTACCGCTGGCTGCAACTCTACTAGAAAGCATTTCTCCCTATGGGTTGGATAATTTGTTAGTGCCGGTTTTTATAACACTAGTTTTGAGTAGCGGCCTTTGAGCTTGCTCTAAATGGACCATGTGCCCTCAAGGCGTTAAAAATAACGGCAACATCAACTAGCTCTTGAAGTGCTGCCCCATACACGGGCTTAAACCGACCTGTAGCAAAAATTCCCATTAGTCCGAGACTTATAAATATGCCGATTAATATACTCTGTTTGGCGATAAAGAAAGTACGCTTAGCGATCTCGACGCCCCCAGCTACTTTGCCAACGTCGTCTAGCATAATAACTATGTCAGCTGATTCGCTGGCAGCTGTTGAACCCCGAGCACCAAGTGCCACTCCTACATCCGCGGCTGTTAGAACTGGTGCATCATTTACCCCGTCTCCCACAAAAGCTAGAGGACGTTCCTTAACTTTTTCAATTACATGAATCTTGTCTGCGGGCAAACACTCCGCCTCCACCCTCTCAATCCCAAGTTTGTCAGCGATCGTTTTAGCGGTGATGGCATTGTCGCCAGTAACCATTAACGTGTGTTTGATACCCTGAGCTTTCAAGCGTTTTAACATGGACTTGGCTTCTGGGCGGACTTCGTCAATGAACGTAATAATACCTGCTAACTCCCCATTGATTGCCACATAAGTTGCAGTTTGTTTCACATTACCCGACTTGAAAGCCTTAGGCATTGTGACATCCTGCTCCTCTAACAAACTCAATCGGCCAATTACAATCTGCTTACCTCTAAAGCCACCCATTAATCCGTGACCGGCTAATTCTTTAACTTGCTTGGCTTTAGGTATTTTAACTTTAAGCTCAGTTGCGGCTTGCACTATTGACCGAGCCAGAATATGAGTCGAATTTTGCTCAAGAGCCGCGGCGTTAGCCAACACTTCGTCTCGCGTGAAGTTGTTGTAGGTGATGACTTTATCAACTGATGGAACTCCGCGCGTCAGTGTGCCAGTCTTGTCAAAAGCTATAGTCTCGGCTTCGGCTAATCTCTCAATAGCTGAACCGTTCTTGATGATGATTCCGTGCTTAGCCGCCCGGCTCATACCGGAAATAAGGGCGATAGGTGCTCCGAGTATTAAGGGACAGGGCGTGGCTACAACAATTACCTCCAGGAACCGAATAGCTTGCCCAGATACTATCCATGCTGATCCGGCTATAATGAATGCTGCTGCAGTAAAGGGAATACTGTAACGGTCTGCTAGACGGACGAATGGCGACTGAGCGGAGGCGGCTGATTTTACTAGCTTAATGATTTGTTCGAACTGGCTATCCGCGGCTGTTCTAAGGGCCTTAACTGTGACCGTTCCCTCTACGTTAATAGAACCACTGAGTAGTTCATCACCTGGGTTTTTTTCCACGGGTAGACTTTCGCCGGTCAAGCTTGATTCGTCAAAGCTAGAATCACCTTCTAAGATTACAGAATCGACAGGTACGACTTCGCCCGGTAGAATCATAACTTTGTCGCCGCTGTGTACCTGACTGACATTTACATCAATAGTTTTCCCGCTCTTCAAAAGATGAGCTTTTTTAGGTTTATGTTCGAGCAGGGTGCTAAGCTCTGTGGTTGCTCTAGCCTCGGCGTAATCTTCCAAGGCTTCGCCGCCAGTTAGCATAAGAACTATTACCATGGCAGCCCAATATTCGTGCAAAAGTACGGAGGTTATTATTGCAGTAGCTGCTAAGATATCAACGCCATATTTTCCAGAACGCAGATCCTGGATCATATCCCAGATTAGTGGGATGACGTTTAAAATAGCGCTAACACCAAGCACCAAGTGCGCTGCTTTGTGATGACGCGTTAGATCCAAGACCAGGCCAACGACTATAGTTATAATGACAAAGCCGAGCTGCTTATAATCTTTAAAAAATCGTAAGACGCGCTTAAGCATTAAGTCTCCTGTTGGTTTATGAATGAGATGAAATTCTTATATATTATACTTCAAGGCGTTTATAATGGCATGAATCAAGGAGGGTCGAATGAAAGCAGCGCAAATCAGTAATTACGGTGGCCCTGAGGTCCTGCAGATAACGAAAGATGCGCCCAAACCTCATCCTGATGCTGGCCAAATTTTGGTGGAAGTCCATGCTGCGAGTGTAAATGCTTTCGACTGGAAAGTGCGCGAGGGGCAAGCAAGACAGATGGCTGAACTCAACTTTCCAGCCACGCTTGGAGGAGATTTCGCAGGTGTGGTAGCAGAGTTAGGTGAAGGCGTAACAAATTTTGGCATCGGTGATGAAGTCTATGGACAGGCAAATGCACTAAGTGGTAAGGGTTCTTTCGCTGAATTTACCCCAGTAAAGGCTGAATCAGCCGGGCGTAAACCAAAATTGGTAGATTTTGTTACTGCCGCCGCTTTACCTTTAGCCGGTGTCAGTGCTTATCAGGCTTTGGTTGAACATGCTAATTTGCAAAAGGGCCAGAAAATTTTAATTCATGGCGGGGCAGGCGGACTTGGATCATTTGCCGTGCAACTTGCAAAACATATAGGCGCCTACGTCGCTGCTACAGCAGCTACTGAAGATATTGAATTTGTAAAGAATCTCGGAGCTGACGAAGCTATTGACTACAGGACTCAGGATTTCAGCACTCTGATTAAGGATTTCGATACAGTTTTTGATACGGTTGGAGGAGAAACGTTTGAAAAGTCTTATCAGGTCCTAAAGCCTAGCGGCACCATAGTTTCTATGGTGGCAAAAGAAAACGAACAACTTGCAAAACAATATAACGTAAAGACTATTTCTCAGTTCACTAGAACTACGACCGAACGATTGGAAAAATTAGCTGAACTCGTAGACCAAGGTGCTATCGATGCCCAAATTGACGAAATTTTTCCGATTGAAAAAGCAGCGGACGCTCTTGAACACATTAAGCAAGGCCACCACCGCGGCAAAATTGTTATTAAAATTAAAAATTAGACAAATATGGGGCGAGAGATGGGGATCGAACCCACGGCCTTCGGAACCACAACCCGACGCTCTAACCAACTGAGCTACTCCCGCCGTAACCGGCGTATTATATCTGTTAAACTTGCCGAAAACAATGTGGCGCCCTGGGCAGGATTCGAACCTGCGGCCTTGAGCTTAGAAGTCTCCTGCTCTATCCAGCT
>CAZLTB010000029.1:0-6081 GCA_964562505.1 uncultured Candidatus Saccharibacteria bacterium | reverse complement strand
AGAGGCATAATGACATGTAGATAATCATCTGATTCGGGATCAGTAATTACCCAGGGATCAAGTTTTCCGTTAAACGAAAACTTTACGTTTTCGCCACCAAAAGCGTGCAGGGCATCTAAAATATAGCGTGAATTAAGTGTTATCGTGCCGTCATTGTCAGCCTCAGCGTCTGCACTAGCAGTGTTTTCGCCTAGCTGAGAGGCGACAGATCTTATGCTGACTTGTTTAGCAGCTTTATCGACCGTAATCGTCACACTGCCTGCACTTTCGCGTGCAAACAGGCTTGAAACTTTAGTTATATTAGTTAGATCGGCTCTCTTGAGCTTAGTATTTATGTTAAAACTGCCCGGGATCAGCTTTCGGTAATCAGGATAATTGCCCTCAATAAGTCGTGTAACCAGATCTACGTCGCCCGCTTTGAATAACACTTGTTGATCATCGTGAGTAACTAAAACTTCACCTTCGTATTCGCCTAATATTCTTAGTAGATCCTGCAGGGCACTGGCTGGAATTAGTAGTGATATCTCTTCTGTAGTCTTCATTAATGCTTTCTCGGCCAAACGATAGCTATCTGTGGCAACCAGATACATTTGGCCTTTATGGCTGTGAATATATACACCGGTTAGTACCGGCCGAGCCTCGTCGTTCGACGCTGCGCCGACCACTTGTTGGAGGCCGTTCTTTAGGGTTTTTGAGTCTATTTTCCAACTTTTTCCTTGAGTTATTGCCGGCATAACAGGGTAGTCGTCAGCGGGCACGCCATTAATAACAGATTGGTATTTGTCGGTATTTATGTGTAGTTTATTCTCTTCGAGTTTCAGTTCTATCACGCTACTAGGCAAACTCGAGACAAAGTCTTGCATGAGCCGAGCAGGTATAGTTATGGCGCCTTTTTCGCTAACTTTTGAGCCGATGTAATGTGTTATAGCAATGTCTAAATTGGTGGCTGCTATGCTCAGCCTGTTTCCTACAGTTTTAACTAGGACGTTAGAAAGAATTGGCAGAGTGCCACGGCCACTGGCTACCCGGCTAACGCTATTTAGTGCTTTTGCTAGATTTTCTTGGGTTACTTGTAGCTTCATAATAATTCCTTTATGAATTTGTTGTTATCTTAGTTGGTCCTGTGGACTGCGGGGAAAACTGAAAAACGTAGGAGTTAAAAGCCGTTATGGGCTGTGGAGGATCCTGGGGCAAACTGCAGGTAAACATGGGGGCTAACTGGAGACTTTTTCCCCAGGCGGGCTTCATGCTCGGCTGGCTGTGGGTAAGGCATACAAGTTTTACACCACCAAACCACTGGCTTTCAACAACTTGTACACAATAACTGCCAAGGTCGTCTTTATGCATAGAGCCGCTCCTTTATCTCTGCAATAGCTGTTCTTATATCAGTATCAAAGCTGGCTTCTTTTTCGATTTTTTCAACTGAATGTATAGCGGTTGTGTGGTCTTTTCGGCCTAATTCGCGAGCTATTTTGGGGAAGCTCAAGTGAAGTTCGCTCCTTAATATATACATAGCTACTTGGCGTGGAACAACTATGTCTTTGTCGCGTTTTGGCCCAAGAATATCCTCCATAGGGATCTGGAAATGGCGCGCAGTTCTCTCGATGATTTGTTTAGCACTAACATGCTTAGGCCGCATTTTTTGAGAGCCCAATAGGCTAGTGGCAATTTGGACATCAGGATCCAGCCCCCTCATTTCACAAAATGCCAGCAGTTGATTTAGAACGCCTTCTAACTCGCGAATATTGGTCTGAACTAAGTTAGCCAAGTACTCTACGACTGCAGGGGGCAAATCAATTCCGTGGCTACTGGCTTTAGTCTGGAGGATGGCGCAACGAGTTTCAAAATCAGGCGCTTGCATATCTATGCTCATCCCCCATGCAAACCTGCTCCTAAGTCTCTCTTCAAGGGTTGGTATTTCGCCAGGAGGTTTATCGCTGCTTATAATAATCTGCTTGTTTGCCTGGTGCAGGGCATTAAATGTATGGAAGAATTCCTCCTGCATTTTTTCTTTCCCAGCAATGAATTGCATATCATCGACAATCAATACGTCTGAACTACGATAATGCTTGGCAAAATCGGTGGTTTTTTTAAACCTAAGAGCATCCACAAACTCCTGGACAAATTGCTCACTTGACGCATATACAACCTGAGATTTCGGGTTTTTTGCCAAGACCGCATTACCAACCGCTTGGATTAAATGGGTTTTGCCAATTCCAACACCACCGTAAACAAATAATGGGTTATATTTGGTACCGATATTCTGTGCTATTGCTTGGCAAGCCGCATATGCTAATTCGTTGCCAGAACCAACCACGAAATTTTCAAAAGTGTACTTTTCGTTTAGTCCTTGACGATAAGTGTGTGATAATCCAGAAATAGAAGACTTGGTGATAGTTTCCGTTGAGGAGTCTTGCAAAATCACAGGTTCATCGCTGACTCTCTTGTTTGTTCCAACAGAAGAGTAGATTTTATATTCAACATGTTCGGGGGCAACTCCGTTTTTTGCCAGAGTATCTACGATCAGTTGGTTATATTTACGTTCCAGCTGCTGCTTTATAAAAACGTTCGGGACACCAATAACTAAAATGCTGTCTTTTTGTCTTAAAAGCTGTGTATTTTTGAACCATGTTACATAGCTGGCGCGTGAGACCGAAAGCTCAATCTCACCAAGAACAGCTTGCCACAAATGGTCTTGCATACCCTCTCCCAATTAGGTTTATCTCCAAGGTACTATAATCAAAAATGCCTAACTTTTCCACAGCTTCGACAGACTTTATTCATCAACATCAAGAAAATTGACGAACAGATACTTAATTATGCACAAGCTGAAGACCTATCTGTAAATCTGTGGATAAACCTTAGACAAAAGTGGAAAGGTGGCTTCCATCAGTGGTTAAATATTGTCAAAATCACTAACTAAAACTTTAGCCTGCACGTAGTATTGTTTGAATGAGACGAGACACTTTTTATATAAAGATGGGCTTATGTGGTAAAGTGGAGAAATTATGCCCAAAAGAACTCATCAACCAAAGAAGCGAAAACGCGCAAGGGAGCACGGCTTCTTAAAACGCATGGCCACCAAGTCTGGCCGTTCTGTGCTAAAACGACGACGCATAAAAGGTCGCACCAAACTCTCTGCTTAAACAAGACTCGGAACCATTTAACTGGCCGCCAGTCTTTAATTAGTATTTACTATACTTATTGTGATTAGCAGTAAACATCGGTTTCATGGTCATAATAGCCTGAAATACGTTTACCAGAATGGCAAAACAATACGTGGACCATTGACGGCTATTAAATCTATTCCTAATCCACGCCGACATTCTTATCGATTGGCGGTGGTAGTTAGCAAGAAAATTAATAAATCAGCCGTGGATCGTAATCGAATTCGTCGCCGGCTATATGAGGCGGTCCGCCGATTTGAAAGCCAAATCAATCAACCACACGACATCGTAATAACGGTCTTTCATGAGCGGGTAAGTGAACTTAAGCCCGAAGAGCTAGAAAAGCTAGTACATGCCCAGCTAAGACAGGCCGGGATTATTTCAAAGAAAGAAAAAACCTGAGCAAGTCCTGGTCAAAACGGAGTGTATAGCAGAGGTTAGCGTGCTATTATAAACTCAAGCTGGAGGAGCATACATGTTTGCGTCCATATTCGAAGTACTGATCGTTAAGCCAATTTTTAACCTACTGGTTTTCATCTATGCCATATTGCCGGGGCATAACTTCGGCCTAGCTATTATTCTTTTCACGATTGTAATTCGTCTCTTGATGTGGCCGTTAGTAAAGAAGCAACTCCACCAAGCTAAAGCAATGCGCGAGTTGCAGCCAGAGCTAAAGCGCATCAAACAAGCCACCAAAGGCGATCGCCAAAAAGAATCCAAAATGCTCATGGAGCTATACAAGGAACGAGAAATTAACCCTTTTGGTTCAATCGGGACACTTGTAATTCAGTTGATTATCTTGATAGGCCTATACTCTGGCCTAAGACGGGTTGTCGCTAATCCACAAGCTATAATCGATTATTCCTACTCATGGCTACATAACCTTAGTTGGATGAAAAGCCTGGCGGCCGATATACATAATTTTGACGCCACACTGCTTGGAGTGGTTGATCTATCAAGAGCTGCGCTAGAAAAAGGTAGCGGCATCTATTGGCCGGCTATGATAATCGTGATCGGTAGTGCCATTTCACAGTACTTCCAGAGCAAGCAACTCATGCCTCAGGCCAAAGACTCGAGAGGCCTACGCAGGATACTGCGTGATGCCAGCAGTGGCAAAAAAGCTGATCAATCAGAGGTGAATGCAGCAGTCGGGCAAAGCACCCGCTACTTTATCCCCGTCATGATTTTTGTTTTCACGGTGGGACTACCAGCCGCCCTCAGCCTTTATTGGCTGGCAAGCGGTGTGACAGCTTATATTCAACAAGCCCACATCCTAAAACAGGATGAAACCGAGCTCGAAGCCGCGGCTGATAAAACAGTCAGTAAAAACGTCATTGAAGGCGAAGTAATAGATAAAAAGACAAACAAAACCCAGGCTAAAAAGAAATCCTCTAAAAATAAGAGGAAAAAGCGATGAGCGAAGACTCGAGCCTATCAGTTGAGGAAGCGATCCAATACGCCAAGAAATACCTCGAAGATCTATTGTCGTTCTTTGGGCTGAACACAGATATTTATGCTACTACTGAGGATAATGAAGTTATCGAGCTCAATGTGCCGAGCACCCATCTTAATGGTTTTTTGATTGGCCAACGAGGCGAGACAGTGAGAGCACTTCAATTTGTAGTTAGCACGGCTCTTCGAAATAATGGCTATCAAACAACCCGTGTTAACGTTGATGTCGCAGATTACAAGAAGGCTAGAGCCGAAAGATTAAGTGATAAAGCCACTGAATGGGTCCAGAAGGTTAAAGAGGCGGGGAAACCTATGGATCTCTCACCTATGAATGCTGCAGATCGCCGTACTATCCACAAACTGGCTTCTGAAGAGGGACTAGTGACAGAGTCAGTTGGAGAAGGCCGGGATCGCCACATAGTTTTAAAACCAGTTGACGAGAAACCTGAAAAAGCCAAAAAATCAAAGTCTAAAAAATCAGAAGCAGAGGAAGAATAATCTACTTTTCTTTTAAAACTTCTTTAAAAGCAGCTAAAGTTTGCTCGGCCATTCGTCGCCAAGAGTACTTTTTAATTTGTTCGTAGCCTTTTTCGATAAGTTTTTGCTTCAAGCGAGTATTACTAATTACGTCGTTAATTTTTTCGGCCATTTCATTAATGTCATATGGATCAAAATAGTGCGCCCCGTCTCCATAAATCTCCGGTAGGCAAGTGGCGTTACTACTAACAACCGGACAACCATGAACCATAGCCTCAAGTCCAGGTAGCCCAAAGCCCTCGCTAAGAGATGGAAAAACGTATGCCGCCGTATGGGTATAGAGCCATTTCAGCTCTTGTTCGGATACAAAACCCGTAAAAACGATGTCATCAAAGTGTGGCTTTGTTTTTGCCCATTTCTTAAGCTGTTTGTAATGGTATTCCCGCTTTCCTACTAGAAGCAGCTTGAGATTAGGATTACTGTCTTTGAGCAGTCCAAAAGCTTCTATAAGCCGATCCAGATTTTTATGTGGAAAGGCGCTGCCAACATACAAGATGAAATCTTCTGGCGCGTACCCAGGGCGTTCAGGATCGCCAGGTAGAGGAGGCTCGCTCGCCTCGTAGGTTACGACCAGCTTTCTATTAGTGAATAAGTGAAATTTAGCGACACTATCACGTACATACTCGCTAGGTACCAGGATTTTCTTAGCCTTTCGGTGTGCTTGCCAAACTAGCAGGTGATAACCGCGCATTCTGAGCCAATGAAGCCAGTGTGGCAACCTACCGCGGCGGGCGTAGCTATACATAGTCAGATCGTGAGTAAATGTGGTCTGGCGGCCAAAGTAAAATAGCGGCTGCTGCCCTGTCATCGTGAAATGCACCAGATTAGGCTTAAGGCGGCGTAATTGCCAGGCAAAGGTTATCTGATGAATCGGGTTAAAAGAGAATTGCCTATACCTAGAAGCCACGGTTTTAAAATTACGGTT
>CAZLTB010000028.1:3091-6393 GCA_964562505.1 uncultured Candidatus Saccharibacteria bacterium | reverse complement strand
AGTGCCGCTCCTCCTAATTCTTCCAGGGGTGTTTCTGGTGTAACTTGTTCTTGAGTTTGCGTTTCAACCACATCAACAGACGCCTTCTTAGCTGTTTTTTCAGCAGCTGCTTTGGCTACCGCAGTATCAGACTTAGCCATCAAATCCGGCTCTTCTATATGTAATGCTTGGTCCAATTGCACGTATCTTTCTCTTGCTATTAGACCTAAAGCTTCAAGAACCTCCACTTGCGCTTCAAAAGATAGTCTTTCAAAAGCTTTAGTCTGTTTTTCAGTAGATTTTCTATCTAGATTCGCAAACCCCGATATTTCTTCCATTGAAATTGCCATTTTATTATCCTCGATTTGTTAAGTTAAATTCGTTTGTTTTTAAAGAAGAAGACCTCCCTTTGCGTGGGGAGGTCTTCTTGGTTTGATGTTTTACTTTTATTGGCCGTTATGCGTCAAAACCAAAAGAACTCCCCCACACCATAATGGCGCGAAAGGCGTCGTTTTGCTTGTGGGCACAATGAACCATACACATCAAATTACGCCTACGTTGTAATATTGTCAAGCTTATGGTTCTATCTGTTAATTTAGACTTTTCCACAAATCTCAAGATAAGAAAAAATTACAAAAATTTAGTTTATTTCTGCATAAAATATTTGTACGATACCCTGAATTTTGCCTATGCATAAACTGTAATATTTTCTAAATTTTATAACATAGTAGAGTTGAAAACAAAGCAAAATTCGGTCATACTTTCTCGCATATTATGAATGGTGCAACTAATGGTCCCCAGCCCGAGACCCAAAATCCCCAAACCAATATAAATGGTAACTTGCAACCCAATGAAACATATTTACAACCAAGTGCTTCTAATGATGTGTTTAATCCTCAAGCCCTTCCAAAAGTAAATTCATTAAGCGTAGAAGGAACTGATTCGACCAAACCTATAGCCACACAGTCCCAGCCCACTACTCAACAGAACAACAATAATCCTTTCGTAGGACCTTTTGTTGCTTCTACGGCTATTCTTATCATCATATTAGTCATAATTGCTAGGATAGCTAAACCTGCTAAACCGACCGAGAAACACAGAGGCAAGGTATTGAAAGACCAAGTTATTAATTCATCAGCAACTAATAAACCAAAGCACAAGAAAAAGGCCAGAAGAAAAAGAAGCAAGAAGAGAAAATAAATGCTAATCTTGCCCAGTTTCTGCTAGACTGTGATCAAGAGAAAGCATATGCAAGATGAACGCAAACCCGACTTGGGGAAGCCAGATGATAGTGCGATTGAAGAAAAAATTCGTCAAATGATGGATCCTAAAATTAAAGAACCTAAACCTGAAGAATCAGAAAATTTAACTTCTGATACAGCCACTGCTCCAGAAGTGGTAGGTTTGCCAACCCCAAAAGAACCGTTGAAAATCAAGATTATTAAGCCTGACTCTGAAGATGATGAACTTAAAGAAAAAGTGGCTTCTAAAAATCACAAAAAAATAACCGTGCGACACGATACCGAAGATGCGGCTCCAGATGAAGTTACTAGCGAAAAAGAATCACCCGTAGAACCAACTGAAATAGCTCCTGAAGAGGTTACTACGGATGAAGAACAAACTCCCGAGGAGTTTGACGATCAAAAGACGGATGAAGCAGTTGACGACATTGCCGTTCACGAAAGTGACGAGGTATTAGCTTCTGAGGATGAAAAAATTGCGGAGGCTTTTAGACCACCAGAAAAGACAAGCTTTGGTAAAAAAATAAAGCAGTTCTTTTCTAGCTGGTGGCATAACCCAACAGCCAGATGGCTTACGCTTGTAGGAGTTTTTATGATTGTAGTGGCTGTAAGTTTAATACCAACCAGCCGATACTTTTTGCTTAATACGGCCGGAGTTAGAAGCAGTTTGTCTTTACAAGTTCTGGATAATAGCACCCAGCAGCCTCTCAAGAACGTCAAGGTCAGCATAGGTGAAGTAAGCGGTTTGACGGGATCTGATGGGAAGACAGTGCTAAGTAAAGTAAAGCTTGGTCCAAATAGTTTGACCGTCGAAAAACGGGCATTTGCTCCGGTTCGCCAATCATACACGGTTGGTTGGGGCAGCAATCCGTTAGGGCAATTTAAACTCGCTCCCACTGGTAGCCAATATGCTTTTGTCGTAACTGACTATTTATCAGGTAAAGGAGTAGAAGGTGTAGAGGCTGACAGCGGCGAAGCCAGCGCATTATCGGATAAAAACGGAAAAATTATACTAACGATTGATCAGCCTGAAGATAAATTTGATGTGACCTTAAATAAAGGTGATTTACGCCAGGAAAAACTGCAGATAAATGCTGACAATAAGGCGGAGCGACCCGTCAAAATGGTACCAGCCCGCAAACAGGTTTTTATCTCTAAACGTTCCGGCAAATATGATGTCTATAAAATTGATGTCGATGGCTTAAATGAGCAGAAAATTCTTGCTGGCACTGGGTCTGAACGGAGCGATATGGTTCTCATATCACATCCCACTGATGAAATTGTGGCATTGGTTTCCACGCGCGATAACAAACGTAATCAAGATGGCTTTTTACTCAGTACTCTGACAATCATAGATCTCAGTGATAACACTACTACGTCAGTGGCCCAATCTGAACAGTTCCAGGTTCTGGACTGGATCGGTGATCGCTTAATATATGTACAGATCACACAAGGAACTAGTGCGGCTAATCCAAAACGTCACCGGCTGATGAGCTATAACTACAAAACGGGCGAATCCAAAGAAATAGCCAGCAGCAATTACTTTAATGATGTGAGTGTGATTGGTAACAAAATATACTATGCACCATCCAGTGCTTATCAAGGTAATGCAAGTGCTGGATTCTTTAAAATTGATGCTGACGGCAATAACAAACAGACAATTATTAGCGAAGAGATTTGGAATTTCTTCAGGACCAGCTATGAGAACATCGCACTTTCGGCTGATAAGAATTGGTACAACTATCATTTAGGAGACAAAGCTACTACAAAACTTGATGGTCAACCTGCCAGCCTGGTTTCGCGACTGTATGTAAATAGTCCTGATGGCAAGAAAAGCCTCTGGATTGATAATCGTGATGGCAAAGGCGTTCTGCTGCTTTATGATCCATCGTCTAAGGATGACAAAAACCTCCGTACGCAGAGCGGTCTCAAATATCCTGTCAGATGGTTAAACAATGATACGGTTACTTATCGTATTAACACCGAGCAGGAGACGGCCGACTATGCTATTAGCCTCAATGGTGGTGAGCCAAAAAAGATTCGAGATGTTACCAATACTGGTGGCGTTGACGCCTGGTATTA
>CAZLTB010000028.1:0-2991 GCA_964562505.1 uncultured Candidatus Saccharibacteria bacterium | reverse complement strand
ATAAATAAAACTTTGTACTCTAAACGCTTATGGTAGAATAATCAACAAGGAGGCAGCTAACTAAATGAAAGCTCGCACACGAGTAATTCTAAGCGCCGTAATGGTCGCTCCTGTAATATTTATGGGAAGTGCAGCGGCCGTCGAAGGCAGCACGTCAAATAATACAACTTCAACATCAGGCTCAGATAAAGCTTCTGCCCAAACTACTAATTCTGAAACAAGTGAAGATAAGCTAACTCTCCAGCAAAGGCTTGATAAGAGAAAAGCAGAACTAAAGACTAAGCTGACGACCGCAGAACAAGCAAGACTAAAGCTCAAGTGCAAGGCTTCTCAAGGGCTACTTAGCCGACTTCAAGGTCGCATTACAGGTATAGAAACCAGCCGGGCTAATGTCTATGGAGAACTAGCTGATCGCTTGACTAAATTTAGCACTAAGCTCAAAGGACAAGGGGTTGATACTACTCAGCTTCAATCCGAGCTGGAAGTACTTAATACCAAGATCGAAACTTTTAAGACAGACCTAGCTGCTTATAAGCTGGCTGTTAGTGACTTGGCTAGTATGGATTGTGCAACAGACCCGACCGCATTTAAAGCTTCACTCACAGCTGCTAGAACCGCCCATGACAAAGTCATGTCTGACTCAGTCGAAATAAAGAAGTACGTTAACGATACAATTAAGCCAACCTTAGTACAGTTGAAACAGAAGCTGTCATCTACAACAAACACCGACAAAAAGAGCGAGGGGAGTAATCAATAATGGACGAAAATAATAAAGACAACCCAGCCTTCAACCCTAGCACGGGTGCAATAATGGACGTTCAGCCACCCAGTTCTGCGCCAGCTCCTCAGGCAAATGAACCAAATCTAAACCAAACGCCTAGTGATCCATTGGCTACGCCCAGTGTTGAACCGACTCCTACGCCAGAATCTGCAGCTCCAGTTGCTCCCGTTGAGGCTCCTGTAACCACAGCTCCATCTCCTGCACCAGAAAAAACGGATCTACCAGATTTTAAACTTGAAGATACGCCAAGTCCGACACCAGCAGCTGATCCACCATCAGACAATGGCGCCGACAACCCTATGGCTATTTCTACTCAACCTCTACCCAAAAAGAAAGGTGGCGCACCAGCCGCAGCAGTTGTGGTAGCCATAATAATTGCTCTAGCACTAGTTGTACTTACGATATTTGCTTATCTAAAGACAAGAAGTGACACAAAGACCAACACCAATACAACTCAAAGTACGCAAACCAAACTAACTGCTAACGATGTTGATCAAACAAGTCAGGCTACTGACGCAACTCTTAACAAAGTGGATGACTCAAAAGACTTTACAACAACTGATTTAGCTGACCAAACCCTAGGTCTTTAAACAATACGTATTTATCATTTTAGTCGCTAAACTTTTGGCCAAACATTAATTACAGTATTGAAAGATCAATATCAAAGGTTCCTGTGTATACGTTGCCAGAACGGGCGGGTATTTCCATTGAAGGCATTGAGAAATCTAGGTATGCATCTCGCAAATTATCAACTTCCAATAATCCAGCTTGTCCCAGGCTTTCTAAACATCCCATTGTACCGGGCCTAAGCAAGTTGTCATTTCCAAGTCTATATATCTGGTCGAGTGTCATAAAATGTGATTCATATACTTCTGCAGTATCATGAATGCCTATAAACTTATTCGTTGAATGGCCAGCAAGTAATGCTACATTAATACCGAAAAGCTTTCCGAGGCTTGGATCTACTCCAATTGGCCACTCACTTAAAGAATAAGCTTTAACTAATCTAGTGGTTAAATCCGTCTGATTGAGATCAATGTCACTCAGCTCTTCTTCTAAACAACGTGCTATTGTTCTTTGAGTAGGCTCGAGTTGAACACCTTCAGGCAATAAAGTTCCTTGAACTGTCTCCGATGTAATACCAAATAAATCCCCTGGAGTCTTGTAGTTATCTTTAAGCAGACTTATTAAAATTTCGCCATTTTGATTAAGGATAGCAACCCCAACTCCAATTCGCTGATAACCTGCATCCTTTATTCTACGTACGTCTCCAGGATCTATATCAAAAAATGTATCTGAACCCGTTGCTTGTAATCGAGATTCTCTGTCTGATAAGTAGGGCGCTTCCAGCTCAGCTGGGACGAAAGACATAGTAATCATTGTACAATAGATAATCGTGACCGAAGATTTAATCATTCTATTAAATGACGGGGGACAATCCATAGGTACGGCTGAAAGGCTACCTTCACACCACCTACACACACCGCTTCATTTAGCATTTTCTTGCTACATTTTTAATGATAAGGGTGAGTTTCTAGTGACTCAGAGAGCTCATTCCAAAAAAGTATGGCCAAGTGTTTGGACAAATAGTATCTGTGGGCATCCGGCTCCAGACGAAGAAATGACACAAGCTATAAAAAGACGCCTAGATGAAGAACTTGGAATGACAGCAATTGATTTTAAAGTGGTTTTACCTAACTATCGCTACAAAACGCCTCCATACAATGGCATTATTGAGAACGAAATCTGTCCCGTTTATGTTGCAAGGACTTTAGATGAACCAAAACTTAATCCTGAAGAAGTAGCGGATTTTAAATGGGAACCCTGGCTGAAGTTTATTGAAGCTACTCAGACTGATCGCGAAAATCTATACTCATGGTGGTGCAAAGATCAAATAAAACAGTTAAAGGATAATAAAACAGTACTTTCTTTTACTCGAAAATAGTCCAACCCAGCTGTTTTGCATGATCTGAGAGAGTTGAATCTGATGAAATTGATACTACGATGGGCTGGTCTGCTGTCTCTAACATAGGTAAGTCATTAGGATGATCGCCAAGTGCTGCAAGGCTGCCGGTGTACGTTTCTTTAAGCTTTTGGGCTAAAGCGCCTTTGTTGCTATAGGTAATATCTGAAGTTTGTCCGCTGAACGTACGCCCTTTTTGGCCAAAAGTTACACTTTGGGTTCCAGTTATAGCAATATCTTCAGCCGC
>CAZLTB010000027.1:0-6957 GCA_964562505.1 uncultured Candidatus Saccharibacteria bacterium | reverse complement strand
ATAATGATGCCTCAATACTTGGAGGCTTAACAATTGGTCGCGGCTTCCAATCATCAGCTAATTCTTCCGTGGCTGGCACACTTAACGTCAACACCTTAGTTACAGCTGATTCACTTGCTCAATTGTCAGTCTCAACTGCGGTAAGCACAAACAAAGGAATCGTGGTTCAAGGGGTTGCCAGTCAAAGCGCTGACCTATTGCAAGCTCAGGATTCGACAGGGGCAGTTTTGGCCAAGATTGACTCGGCTGGCAACCTGACCGTCAAAGCCGCCACAATCACAGGCATACTCACGGTCAATGGCCACATAATAACCGGCAATACCTCCGGCTCAACTACAGCAACCATCAACGGCAACGCCGGTAGCGGCGGCAGCCCCGCCTGTACGGTCAGTGGCAATGACACGAATGGCAAAATAACACTTACCACTGGTACTAGTGCCTGGGTGGCAGGTACCCAGTGCACCATTAACTTCTCCAGCAGTTACGGCGCCGCGCCGCATCCCGTGCTGACGCCAGCCAGCAACGTTGATACCACGGCAGTTAAACCCTATGTAACCTCAGCCACTGGCAGCTTTACCATTAGTTTTATAGTGGCCGACACGGCCCAACATACCTTTACCTTTAACTACTTCAACGCCCAATAGAATCTTGCTAAGCTACAATCAGTCTTAAGCCGTAGTTGTTTACTTATCTAGCCTTGTAGGGACTACAGGGGTGAGATGATAAATTTGTTACTCAGAGGTACAGAGCTTGTCAAAACGCTTGTGGATAAGTAGTAGCCTCATTGTGTCATTTACGTTTCGAATTGTAGGACATACAACGTAACAGGGGTAAAAACTGTATCTACGTGTAAAACACAACAACATGACACCCCTGTTTGAACCGTAACAGGGGTTGCGTGGAAGTACTATACAAAATAATTACAACGCTTTTTTAACAAAGTGCACATCTGTTTTTTAGCCCTTGTATAGATACGGATTAGTAATTTACAGTGGAGAGCATAAACAGTTAAGGGTAAAAAGAAAAAGTGAGCGGGCTAACAACAGTAAAATCGCCTCAGGGCACCATGCCTATTCCAGTCTTCATGGCTGACGGGCGGGAGCAGGCTGTTCCTGTTAGCCTACCTAACACCTTTGGCGGGTCAGTCGGAACAGCTTCGGCGGATAGCGAACTCGATGGCCAATTAGACTACACAACAACCACCGACTCACTGCTTAATACGCCACCACCACCGGAACCACCGCCACCCAAAAAGCCATTCCCTTGGCGGTTTGCGGCGCTTGCCGCCGTTTCACTTTTGATGTTAGGCGGCTTAGTTTTCTTAGTGCTCCGGGCAGGGACTAAGCCGTCCACTCCTCCCAACAACGCCGCCAACCAGTCCAGCAGTAGCTTGCTGTCGGTTGATGTGAATCAAACTTTGCTCATCCAGGGCAACCTTCGGGTAGAGGGCATGACCAACCTCCAGGACCTATTCGTTCACGGTGACGCTGTCTTTGATAAAAACCTCAATGTAGCTGGTAACGGCACCTTTGGTGGTACGCTGACGGCTAAAAACTTCGTGGGCGACGGCTCAGGCCTGACTAATCTGCCGATTCCACCTTCGGTCTCGCAGCAGAGTAACTTGGTTTTTCTAAATCCGGCCAGTCCGCAAAGCGGCAACATCAGCATCACTGGCACTATGACTTCAGGGAACGTTTCGACCGGCACCGTCACAGCCAATAACATCTCAACAAGCACTATTACTGCTAGCACCATAAACAGCGGTAGTCTGACTCTCAGCAACGCCCTCGGCATCGGCTCCGGTGGCACTGGCGCTACCACAGCAGCTGGGGCGCTGAGCAATCTTGGAGGCGCTGGTAGTGGCACTAACGGTGACATTACTGCCACCACAGCTCTTAACACAATTACACCCAATGGTGCACTAACTGTTGGCTCCAACAGCCAGACACTGACGCTGCAGGGCACAGACATCACATTACTCTCTAATAACAGTGGATTTACCACACAGGTTGGCTTTAGCGGTACAAACACTGGTAATGTGGTCTACAACTTTGACCGCTCGGCTTCTGCGGGTACCTATGATATTTGCAGCACGGCCGGTAACTGTAATACCAGTACAAATTTTCATAGCACGGCTTCGGCTCCATACCTGAATACGGATAACAACGACGGCAACTTTAACGTAGCCATTGGGGTTTCGGCTCTACAAAGCAACACAATCGGTACAGATAACATTGCACTTGGCCGGGATTCTCTACTTTCTAACACGACTGGCAGTGGTAGTGTTGCTTTAGGTGGTGCCGCTCTAGGCAACAATACTACCGGCTACAACAATATTGCGCTTGGCAGTAGTGCCCTTTTTTCAAATACGTCTGGCTTTCAAAATGTTGCTCTGGGGGCATCGGCATTGGGAAATAACACCACAGGTTCTAGCAATGTCGCATTAGGAGCAATGGCTCTTCAAAGTAACACCACAGGCCTTAACAACATTGCCATTGGACAAACAGCCCTTAGCTCTAATACATCTGGTCAACAAAACATTGCAATTGGTCTTGAAGCTCTTAAAAACAGCACCACCGCAAACAATAATATTGCTATTGGCGCTAGTGCTCTGCAAGCTGACACCGATGGTATTTTTAACCTAGCATTGGGTCCATCTGCTCTGTTTTCCAACACCACCGGCGACGACAATATTGCACTGGGGGTGAACACGCTCCTACGCAATACTACGGGTTATGAGAATTTTGCCGCCGGCGATTTCGCTCTTACCGCTAATACTACAGGATTCCAGAACGAAGCTCTAGGAGTGTTTGCGCTAACCGCTAATACTACAGGATTCCAGAACGTAGCTCTAGGGCGCAATGCATTGATTAATAATACAACCGGTGCCGATAACACCGCTATAGGTCTTGGTTCGTTATCGGGCAATACAACTGGCTCGAGTAATGCCGCTATAGGCTTTGGTGCTGACGTTGCAAGCAACAACCTGCAAGGTGCCTCGGCTATTGGGGCCAATGCAATAGTGGGTTGTAGTAATTGTTTAGCTTTGGGCGGCACAAGCTCCAACGCAGTAAACGTGGGTATAAATAACTCTACTCCAGGTAACAGGTTGAATCTAAACGTATTAACAACAAGTGATAGCCTGGCTCAACTAGCGGTGAGTACGAACTCTACCGCTAATAAGGGTATCGTCATTCAAGGAGTCGCCAGCCAAAGTGCCGATTTGCTGCAGCTGCAAAGCTCCACAGGCACTGTATTGGCCAAAATTGACGCTGCCGGTAATCTGACCTTTCAGTCAGCGACCATTAACGGTAACTTAATCTCCAACAACAGCGGTTTTACTACCCAGGTTGGTTTTAGTGGAACGGAAATAGGCAATATAGTTTACAACTTTGACCGTACAGTTGCAGCCGGTACCTACCAGATTTGTACCACAGTAGGGAACTGTGGAGCTGGTGGGGGTGGCGGAGGTGTCACAAGCCCTGGTGGCACCACCAATAGGATTCCGAAATTCCTATCCGGCCAATCAATCGGAGATTCTAATTTGAGCGATGACGGCACTACCGTAGCTGTAAGCGGCTTACTTACATTGCAACCAGCTGCCAGCCTAACGAGCGGTCAAACCCACATAACTCAGACACTTACCAACGCCAGCTCCACCGGAGGCACGGTCAAAGGCTACAGCCAAACTATAACTGTAGCTCCAACGTCTTCTGCCTCTACCACCAATGGCATTACTCTAGCCCTAACTGACGCGACCACATTAGCCAACACTACAAATGGCATTAAAATAACATTGACTGATAATGGGGCGTCTGGCGCTAAGACCAATACCGGTATTAGCGTGACTGTTAATGGTTCGAATAATAATCAGATCCAATATGGTGTAGATTCGTCTGTTATAAATGGCGGTTATGCCATAAGAGGTGTTGCCTCAGGTTCTTCAAATAGCCCAAATTCTTGTGGAGGGTTTAGTGATGTTGCCGCCACTGGTATTTGTGGAACATCAAGCGGCACTGCGGGTATAGGAATTGTTGGTGTAACCTCTGCAAATGATAATAATAATGGGATTGGTGTAGGTTTTGGCACAGGGGTGTTAGGCCTTAATACGAATGCAAACTCATCATCAACAGGTTCTGTTTTTGGAATCCAAGGCGTAACCACAGCAGGCAGCACAAACGGCAAATCAATAGGAGTTGTAGGCAAAGCAACCGGACTTTCGGGTTCGGCAATTTATGGCGGTTACTTTACGCTCGACTCGGGTTCTACAGCCACTGCTGGTTCTGCCCTCTACGCCTCGAACTCCACAGTTGCAGCCAACATCCTCCAACTTCAGGACAACACCACGGATGTATTTAAAGTCACGGATGGCGGCCTCATAACTCTGCAGCCAGCAACTAGCCTGACAGCCGGTCAAACCCATATCACCCAGACACTGACTAACGCCAGTTCTACTGGCGGCACCGTTAACGGCTACAGCCAAACAATTACTGTGAACAATACAGGTTCTGCCTCGAATACTAATGGAATAAACCTGGCAATTACAGATAATACCAATTTAGGCAATACAGATAATGGATTGCTAGTTTCTGTTAATGCTAACGTTGTAACCAGACTTAATGCTATAAGAGCGACCATTGGAAATCCAACATCCAATACATGCGGTAACACAATTGGTGGTCAATATGCAGTATGTGCTGAAAACAATTACGTTGGTTCGGGAGCTCCCGCTCTAGAGGGGTACTATAACGGGGCAACCACTGGAGGCAATACAATCGACAGTTTGCAGGGTACGGCCGTGTCCGGGTTCAATGTTGCTAGTACACCAACATCGGGAGCTTATTTGGCTGGCGTCAAAGGCATAGTCGCCAATTCAGGAGGGAATGCATATACCAATATTGGCGTATTTGGACAAGCCAAAGGCGGCGTAAATGCTACAAACTACGGTGGTTACTTCACTTTAGACCCCACTAACACAGGTAATCTTGGGTCTGCTCTATATGCTTCCAACTCTTCAATAGCTGCCAATATACTTCAACTGCAAGACGATACCCTCGATGTAGTGACTGTAGCTGATGGGGGCGCTACAACCTTCCGTAATCAAACAAACACAACGTCTGCTTTGAAGATTCAAGCCAGCGGGGGCTCAATATTATTCAATGCCGACACCACCAATATGCGCCTGGGTGTTAATGCCACATATGCCAATATGAGTGTACCGACCGGCATAAGCGTAGGTGCACCGACTAGCGGCGGTTCATTGACGGCCACAACAACTTACTTCTACAAGGTCACAGCTATTGATTCAGCTGGTGGGGAAACAGCAGCTTCAACAGAGGCAGGCGGCACAACTACTAGCTCAAATAAAACATTACCGGTCAGCTGGACGGCGGTTACAGGCGCCAGCGGTTATAGGGTTTACCGCAGCACGACCACCAACACCGAGGTATATCTGACAACGGTTCTGACAAACAACTTCACAGATTCCGGGTCAATACCGATAGGTACGGCCCCAGCTCCAGTTGGAAACACAGCCTACGTTAGCACCAATGTAAGTAACGCCAGCCTGGCACTGTCTGTTGGTGGCAATGGCACCCCGACCGGGCAGGTGTATGTGAGTGGTACACTACCAACCTTGGTAGGGGTTAGCAACCTTCCCGGTGGGTCACATTCAGTTGATGTTGCTGTCCAGGGCCGTTACGCCTACGCTATTGGCTACCCGAGCGGTGCAGGACTTTTAATATATGACATAACCAATCCGCTTGCACCAACTCTGGTGGGCAGTGGTGGTACAGCACAATCAACAAATGATCAGACTATTGTTGTGCAAGGTCATTATGCCTACGTAGCAAACTCACCCAACCTGAAAATTTATGATGTATCTAATACCAACGCACCTTCGGTGGTTGTATCGTTAACATTGCCAGGTATAGCGAATGGAAGTGGTCTTTATGTGCAAGGCCGCTATCTCTATATGGCCAACCCTAAAGGCGCATTTTATATCATGGATGTCTCGAATCCAAGTGCTCCTGTGGTTGTTTCATCAACTCTTCTGACTTTTGGCGGCTCTACTGCTCCAGACAATGTGACTGTACAGGGTCGCTATGCCTATGTGCGCAACGGTACAAATGGTACGTGGCTTATTTTTGACGTTAGTAATCCGGCGGTACCCGTACAGCTTAGCTCTACTGTCGTAAACAATTCTGGAGCGATTGCCGTACAAGGCCACTATGCATTCGTTGTCAATGCGAGCGGCTTGCTAAATGAATATGATGTGAGTAATCCCGGCTCGCCGATACTTATAACCAGCCTCTCTATCAATAATTTTACTAACCGTATAATATTCCAGGGTCGCTACGCTTATCTGGTAAGCGGCAATGGTATACAAGTTATCGACATTTCAAATCCCATACCTCAACTTTTAGGAAGCGTCTCCGTCGGAATAACAAAAGCAGTTTCTCAAGGTCGTTACCTTTATGCAACAAACTCAGTGGGCAACACGCTAAGTGTCTTCGACCTCGGCGGCACCTATACACAACAACTTGAGGCGGGTGGGGCAGAGTTCGGCACGCTTGGAGTCGATGGCAACGCTAGCTTTGCCGGCGACACTTCGGTTCAAGGAGGATTGAGTGTTGGCCAGAGTTTACAAACTACTGGTGATTTTGCCGTCAAAGGAACCAGCTTCTTCCAAGGAGCTGCACAGTTCAACGGTGGCATCCAAAGCGGCTTGTCGGTCACTGGACTTGTAACACCAAGTGCGCCCACCGTCACCCCACAGGGCACTACCGGTTCCACCAGCTACTCGTATAAAATTGTTGCCGTATCATCCGGCGGGGGAACTACGCCAGTATCGGCCGTTGGTACGACCAGAACTGGTAACGCACCATTAGACGGAACTATCTTTAACCGACTTACTTGGGCATCATTCTCTGGAGCAGCCAGCTACAACGACTACCC
>CAZLTB010000026.1:0-7417 GCA_964562505.1 uncultured Candidatus Saccharibacteria bacterium | reverse complement strand
ATGCTATTGTTTGAGAAGTATGGACGATAAGAAAATAGAAATTTCCGCCGAGGCCGCCACAAACTTCCTGAATGGCACCATTGCCAAGGCCAACTCAATGGTTCAGCAGATCGACACTCAGACCAATATACTTATTGGCGTCAACACGGCCATATTTGCATTCGCCGTCGCCAGGTTTAATGTTGACCAGCCTATCAAGCCGGCTTTTGTGATTCTGGGTATTTTCTGCGGCCTGGCGGCAATCGTGGGACTGTTTTCTCTGCATCCGCCGCGCTTCATGCGCAAGAAACAGCAACAAAATAGTGTGCTGCTGCCATCACACATCGGCCGCATGGAAAGTCCAAAAGAGTACCATGAACAGATGAGCCATGTCGCCAAAGACTTTGACAAGATTGTTGAACAATACAGCCTGGAGCTTTACAACATGTCACGCTTTTTCTATCTGCCTAAACGCAAACTCTACAGAATCTCGCGCAACCTCCTGCTCATTGGTGTCATCCTTAGCCTGGTCGTGAGCGTCATTAAATCCTACTAACGCTAACCCGGTCATTCAAAAACACCTGGACCAAACCTTGACGCCCTGTGCCTGAAACTTTTCGCAGAAGAAATCGCGTATCTCACCAAACTCTAGAAATTCTGATTCAGAAAAAACTGTAAAAACTCAATAACTGTCTCATTTACCCCCCCGTTAAGGTCTTTATGCTTAGTAATGCAAATAGCTTTATGACATAAGGGTTAATGAGCTAGAATGATGTTATGGCTTTTGACACAGCACGAATACTATTAAAAATTTTTCGTAATCCCGAACAAGACTTATTACTGTTCGATCACCTGGAGCTTGATATATATGAAAAAGATCAGGGCAGGTATTATCTTAGGTCTGCCTCAAAAGGTGAAGCCGAAAAACTTGTTTTTAATGAGAATACCGGAAAATCTGCACCCGAGGAAATAGTACGACAACTATATTTGCAAGAGCTAACAAAAAATTACAGGTATCCACAAAATCTTATTGAGATAGAAAAACATGTTAATTTTGGTAGAGAAATTAAACGAGCAGACATTGTTGTTTACGGGAAAGACGGCATAACCCCAAAGATAATTATAGAAGTTAAAGCTCCTAATGAAGAAAATGATATTCAACAACTGAAGTCATACCTAAATGCAGAAGGAGCCCCGGTGGGTGTGGGGATAAATGGCAAAACCAAGCTCATTCTTTATAGGCCTTATCCCAAAGAGTTTGACGATACTCTTGATGACATCCCTGCTTTTAATGAAGACATAGAAGATGTGCTTACGCGCAGGAAGAAGCTGGATGACCTACGGGAACGAGACCTTAAGCAAATAATCCAAACGCTTGAAGAACTTGTGCTTGCAAATTCTGGTGCTGACAGTTTTGACGAGATATTTAAACTAATTTACACAAAACTTTTCGATGAAAAGGAGGCAAGAACAAGACCCAATCAGGAGCTGCATTTTCGTAAAAGTCCAACTGGTAATCCAGATGAAACAAAAAAAATTATTGAAGAATTATTCTATGAGGCAAAAAGAGAATGGCCTGATGTGTTTGAACAATCGGATAAAATCAAGCTTCTACCTGAACATTTATCAGTCTGCGTGGGTGAATTGCAAGACGTAAAGCTATATGGATCTAATCTGAGGATCATTGACGAAGCTTTTGAGTATTTAATCCCTGATGTCTCCAAGAAAAAGAAAGGCCAATTTTTCACTCCTAGAGTAGTTATTGATATGTGCGTTCAGATGATGAACCCAGGAAGTCATGAGTATGTCATTGACACGGCCTGCGGTAGCGCTGGTTTTCTAGTGCATGCGATGCAGTATGTATGGAAAAACCTTCCCGACACCGATGCACGACGAGAATATGCTTCTCGTTACCTTTTCGGAATTGATTTTGATGAAAGAAGCACGAAGATAAGTAGGGCCATCATGCTTATTGCAGGAGATGGGAAGAGCCATATTTATAAAACTAGCTCACTTAATCATAAAGACTACCCTGCGAAGCTGCAGGGTGACTTAAAAGAGTTCAAGTTGGTGAAGCAGTTCGCTGACTTTGATAAGAATCGCGAGAATAGCGAAACACTTAAGTACTTAAATTTCGATATCTTGCTTGCAAACCCACCATTTGCCGGTGAGATTAAAGAGAAGAGCCTGCTAGCTCAATACATATTAGGAAGAACTCCCATGGGCAAATTACAGAATAAGGTCGAACGACACCTATTATTTATTGAACGCAACTTAGACTTTATTAAACCCGGCGGAAGATTAGCTATAGTTTTACCGCAAGGGGTGTTTAATAACACAACAATGGATTACGTCAGGCAATATATTATGCAAAGAGCTAGAATACTTGCGGTTGTTGGATTGCATATCAACTCCTTTAAGCCCCATACTGGGACCAAGACCTCTGTTTTGTTCCTTCAGAAATGGTCTGAAACTGATTTTGACAATCATGGAAACCTAAAGGTATCTGATTACCCGATATTTTTTGCAGCACAAACACGATCATTCAAAGATAACAGCGGTAATTACATAATTGAAAAGGATAGCAATGGACAAATCGTCAAAGACGACGAAGATAATGCAAAATATCTAAGTGACTTAGATGAAATTACTTCTGCTTTTATTGAATGGGGGAAGGCGCAGTCCTTAGATTTTTTATAAGTATGAGTTGGCAAACTATAGTAACTGATAATAACTTGAACGTTTCATCGGTGGATACAGATGCATTAAATGAAGAGCACAGGCTTGATGCCGAATATTATCAGCCTCAAGCAATAGAATACTCAAAGAAGATTGCCCGTAAAAATCTTCAAACACTTAATGATGTTGCTAAGTTTGTCGTTGGGCCCTTCGGGTCAACAGTAACAGCTGATAAGTATGTTGACAGCAGCGATTACTCCTATATTAGGAATTTAGATATTCATACTTTTGTCGTGAATGACCCCGAGGCACGTATACCTAAAGATCTCTTTAATAAATTGGGCCAGTTCCATGTAAAAGAAAATGACTTACTTGTAACCGTAGTAGGAACACTAGGTAAAGTCGGCATAGCAAGAAAGAAGGATGAAACATCAATCTTTAGCTGCAAGAGTACAATAGTACGAGCAACAAGTGTTAGTTCGTACTATTTGCTCGCTTACCTCAATTCGCGTGTTGGACAGACGCTATTATTAAGATGCAAACGTGGCGCTATACAGGAGGGCTTGAATTTATACGATCTAAAAACATTGATTTTGCCAATTCCATCAGAGCATCTGCAAGAAGAAATTGAACTTGCACTGAAGGCGGCAATAGGCCTAGTTGAAAAGGCATCAGAAAATATACTTCAAGCTGAGAATAGCTTAATTAACGAACTAGGTCTTAGTGTTAGGCAAGCGGAGGGTGATAATATTTCTCTTCGTAAATTATCTGATTGTAAATCCGTATCAAGGTTTGACGCTGAGTATTGGCAAAAAGACTACGATAAAATTTTAGAGATAATCCGTGGCTATAAATTGGGTACGAGTCTTATCGGTAACCAGTTCGAGCAAGTAAAGGCTACATTTAAGCCAGACAAACAAGAAGACTATCGATACATAGAAATTGGAGATCTGGATATTGCAAGTGGAGATGTAGCTTACACTGCTTTGGCGGGGGCCGAATTACCGGCAAATGCCAGGATAAAGTTCCATAAAAGACAATTAATAACCTCTAAAGTACGTCCTAATCGTGGTGCAACAGCGATACTTGATAACCATGAAGGATTTATAGGCACTGCGGCCTTTACTGTGCTAACCGGAAGCAAAGAAATTAATCTAGAAACTTTAATGGTTTATCTTAGACTACCTGCAATCAGACACTTGCTATTGAAGTACAATACTGGAACTTCATATCCGGTTATAACAGACTCGGGTATCATTAATTTGCCAATTCCTCTTGTTGCGCCAGATATACAAAAAAATATTGCCGAACGAATGAAAATGTCTGTTGAGCAAAGAAGCAAAGCTTTAGAATTGCTCGGTCGAGTAAAGAAAGTTGTGGAGATATTCGTGGCAGAAGACGAAGAAACTGCCTTACATTACATGGCTAGCCATAAGGTATAAATTCCAAGTCTTAGTAAAAAAGTTCCATATGAATTACAACGCATCCGAGTAAGTACTTAAAAAGATTAGTTAGCAAAATTTCTCAAAGACTTAAGTAACGTGAGATAGTTATATTGTGAATAAGGAAACAGAGCTTACATCGATGCTTTCAGGTGTTGCCGGAGAATACTTTGTTGCTGCTGAGCTTTCAAGAAGAGGCTACCTAGCATCAATTACATTGAGGAATACTAAGGGCGTAGACATACTTTGCTC
Source organism: uncultured Candidatus Saccharibacteria bacterium (assembly GCA_964562505.1). Classification (GTDB taxonomy): domain Bacteria; phylum Patescibacteriota; class Saccharimonadia; order Saccharimonadales; family CAZLTB01; genus CAZLTB01. The sequence continues at coordinate 3,065 of CAZLTB010000026.1, read as the reverse complement.
CAATTCAGATGCTTCAAAGAATATAGGAATACAAGTAAAAACCAATCGTCGTTCGACTCGTGATTGGGTGCTAAACAAAAAAGCAGAAGATTATTTTGCCGATAACTTATTCTATGTATTTGTAAATCTGAATAACGGCGAATCACAGCCAGACTACTTCATTGTTCCCAGTGGAGTGGTTGCGGCTCACACTAAAGAAACGAACATTACATGGTTAAACACACCTGGCCGAGGTGGTAGAGCACATGTTGAGAGCACTATGCGCAAATTCTCTGATCTTAAAGAAGAATATTTGAACCGTTGGGATTTATTAGGACTGAATTAGCGAAATTTCTAAAAAAATCCACAATAGCTAAAGGTAGAAATCTTTTCACTTATCATTTAGCACATAATCTTGATCAGTTGGACAAAATATAATTTTAAATAACATTAATTTACTTATTGCAAGACATAAATAGGTGGTATATACTATCTGTAAGTGAGGAAGAAGGAGAGACCGTTTCACGGCTCAAGTTCTTCCTTTCTTTTTATTTTGTGAGCAATCTAAAAGAATCAATCTTATTATATATTCTCTTTTTCTCAGTACTGGCGTTAGGGGGCGTTTTGAATAGTTTATTTTCTAAAATCTTAATCATTCTACCCTCGTAACTATTTGGAGAAAAGGTAGCTTGTCCGTTGTCTGCTCTGAATTTGCACTTAGCTGCATATGCAAAGAGGTCAGCAAATTGTTCTTCGATATCAAAGTTCTTCTTGGTTACGAAGGACATGGATGTGAGCGATTCTTGGATTTTCTGATAGGGAATCCCCCGTATCGCCTTCGGAGATAAATAAAAGCGAAAAGCTTTTAGAAATAATTGATTCTGTTCATCACTCCCGGATTCAATAACGATCTTGCCATGCGCTTTACACCCAACCAGATAGAGAACGAAGCTTTCGACAATGTGGGTTGTGGCATCTTTGGTAATTTTTGCCTTATCCCACGGGGGCGTCTTGTGTCGTGCCTCTTCCTTGTTGGCAATAGCTATAAATAGTACAAAACCAGTTTTTCTAAATAGCTGGAGTAAATCTTTGATGAATTCATTTTTAAGCTGTGGTTTATGTTTGAAAATAGCAAAACTTCCCTCGTTTTTCCCGACTTCCCTTGAGTGAAAAACTATATTAGTACGTCCCCAGTATTTGAACTTAATCTGGTCTGCAAGGGCTTTAGCTTTATCCCTCTGTTCGTCAGGCATTGAGCAGCCAGAAATAATGTAGTGTTCCTCACGGGTGACTTTTGGGTCCGGATTACCCAACTCATCAATAAATAAATGCTGTACTCCCATTGTCAATATTATACTCTGCTAAGTCGCCTGGAAGATGTTATAAATATGTAATTTATCAAGTCAGCTGCGTCGTAATCGTAAGGTGCGGTAATGGTTGCGGGTCATGTAGATGCCGAAGAGGATGAGCCAAATTGTCTGTGGGTGAGCTACCAGCCGTTCCATGCCGCCTTCACCGAGACCAAAATAATGCTGGCTAACAAATAACCATAGTGCTACCAGTGCAACTGCGCCGGAGAGAATTGTGTAGACCCGAAACAATCGCGGCATATCAAGTACGAGCCCAAACACAATAAGGGCGACGTTGCCGAGCGCGAACGGCAGAGCGGCGCCAAAGATATGCAGGGCTGAGTTGGTATTTTCCGGAAATAAACCGACCAGCACCGTGCCGAGGCCGGCCAGGGCCATGAGCCCAAAGCCTAGTGCCGTGCCGCGGTTGCGGCGGAACTCGTGGTAAATAAGCACGGAACCAATCACCATAGTGCAGCCCAGCACTATGAACGAAGCATTCATGAGGGCATGTAACGGCGAGCAGACGTAACGCGAATTGTAGTCATTGCAGGTGGTAACTCCAAGATCGCTGATGGTATTTGCCAACAAACTATAGCCCCATATCCACTGCTGAGCGACGAAGAATTGGACAATGAAGAACTGCAAACTGACCATCCAGAAAATCGGCCCGACCAACGGGAACCGGTCGGTAAAAGTTTTTATTCGTTTGGAATGTATCATCATGGGTCTTTACCACAATTCTGTCACATCGCGACTGAACCGACAAAACTCTGCAGAGCGGTATTTGACTACTGAGCCTGCCAAGCCTATAGTTCGAAATAACTAATAAGGATAAGAACCAATGGCTGGCGAAGTAGGTCCACCGGAACCCAAGTCGGTGCCGGAGTGGAAAGAAGTCGACCCAGCTGGGACAAAACAACAATTATTACTCGATTATATTTACTTTAATCACACCTATGATGAATGGCTACAGGAATTGTATGACCAAATTGCTGAGGCGGTACCTCTGAGCAGCACCCAAGCCGCTCGTCTTAGTTGGAAGATTGCGGATGAATTTGAAAGCCGCCTGGTTGCGCATGCTGCGCCAGATCCGCAAAACCCCAACCGACCTGCCAGTGGACCCCTAGGCTAGAACCGGTATGGCCGGGTAGACTAGCAGCTCTTCCGGCGTGGCAACCTTGCGGGCCAAAGCCAGCCCTACAATTGTTAGAATCATGGCTTCAAAACTTAGCTGACTGTTGAGTGTGCAGGCTTTGGGGAAGTTGCCATAGCCTTCAATCAGGCTGGGCAGCAGATTGGCCTCTAAAAAGTGCGGCACACCAGCCTCATCTAAGCGTATATCTATCCGGCCGTAGTCACGGGCGCCTAGGGCGTGGAAGGCATTGAGAGCTAGCTGGCAGACTTTTGCCCGGATGTCTTCATCCTCAACCATTGAAACAACCTCTTGGTTTGAAGTCTTTACTTTATCGCTGAGGATGCGGGCACCGTTAATATCGGGCGTGGTCACCAGTTCTATGGGCATTACCAGCACCTCGTCATCGATGTTTTCTAAGATAGCAACACTGAACTCGCGGCCTGGCAGATATTGCTCAACTAGCGAGTCGGACTGTAACTCCCGAGCGATGGCGCCGGCTTTTAATCTTAAGGCATCAAGATTGTGGACCAACGAATCGCTATCGATGCCCAGGCCGCCGCCGCGGTTGGTCGGCTTGACGAACAAAGGATAATTTAAAG
>CAZLTB010000025.1:0-7879 GCA_964562505.1 uncultured Candidatus Saccharibacteria bacterium | reverse complement strand
AATTCTCACTATAGCCAAAGGCTACCGCTAACTCGCCAATTTCTGACGAAATCATCGTAAAGCCGCGGCCCATAACTTGTACAATTGCTTCGTAATAAGCATCCCGCTCTGGATTAGTCATCAAACATATCATAACATAATACCAGCCTCTTCACTACCCCAGGAACCTCTAGTACTTGAAGCCAGCCGATGACTTTCAATCTATGTTTTGGGCTTTGATGAATCGAGTTACTAGAGGCTAGTTTTACATACGTTTTGTTAAAGAAAATATGAAATTCGTAATTGAATCTAGGTAAAATAAGAGTTTACATTATTTTACTTTAGGCTTGCTAAGTATAATAATACTCTATATACTCTCTGTTATGAGAAGTGGTGTATATTTGCAACAACCGACTGGATATAAGGCGTTTAACCCAACGCCATTGCCTCCTAATCCCGAGCTAGTAATAGATAAAGAGATGCTGGCCCTAAACTCAAAGGCTGACCTTGCTATTGGTAGACTGGATAGTTTGGGAGACTTTATCCCAGACGCTGAGTTATTTGTTTTTATGTATGTTCGTAAAGAGGCTGTTATCTCAAGTCAGATAGAGGGAACCCAGGCTACATTAGCTGATGTATTGGATTTTGAAGCTGGTAATCTTGAACCAGACGAACGTTCAGATGTCGATGAAGTTGTTAATTATATAAATGCTATGAACTTTGGTCTGAGACAAGTTATTAGTGAGGATGGGTTACCACTAAGTTTGCCTTTAACGAGAAAGATTCATAAACGCCTATTGGCGGGTGTTCGTGGTCAACACCGAACACCTGGCGAGTTTAGAACTTCACAGAACTGGATTGGAGGAACTTCTCCAAGTAATGCTGTATATGTGCCCCCTGCAATACACGATATGAAGCCTGCTTTAAACGATTTCGAGAACTACATTAGAGAGTTTAAAGATTTACCGCCTTTGATTAGAACCGCCTTAATGCATAGCCAGTTTGAAACCATTCACCCATTTCTTGATGGCAATGGTCGTGTAGGCCGTTTGTTGATTACCTTTTATCTATGCCATGAAAATATTCTTAAACAACCCTTGTTATATCTTTCATTCTTCCTTAAAAAAAACCAGCAAGAATATTATGATTTACTACAAGCCGTTAGAACAACAGGCGATTACGAAAGTTGGGTAAAATTCTTTTTGAAGGGCGTGATTGAAACTGCCGATGAGGCTGTTAAGACAGCAAAGTCTATCATAGGACTACGAGAAAAAGATAGAGCTAAAATATCACAACTTGGTCGGGGCATGAACACAGGCACAACTCTTTTAAACGAACTATACACGTACCCAACAGTTACCATTAAAACCGTTAAAAGACTTACTGATTTAACTGATAAATCAGCAAATATTCTTGTTGGACGTTTTGTTGGGCTTGGTATTCTTAAAGAAATGACTGGCAATAAAAGAAACCGTAGGTTTAGTTACAAGGCATACCTTGACATTTTATCTACGAGATAAATTTTACTGTTTTGCCTAATTCCCAGTCCATGATTTTTACGTATTTGCCTGTGTGTTTATGTGCGTCGCCCGTCGTGCATCCTTCGCAAATAGAAAGCTGTTCTTGTGTTTGCTCTTCGCTAGGAAGCAGAGATGTTTGTATGGTTTTCGGGGTAGTTCTGTCTTCACAGCTCATCGGGATGACATATTTTATACCATCCATTTGAAAGATGTTCCAGCTAATGATTTCAGCGAAGTATTCTAGTTGTTGGTCAGTTAAATGCTTAGATTTAAGTTTAAGATTATTTGAGCAGAAGTCTTTGTAGAAATCATCGAGAGTCAGTAAAACATTTTCGCGTGCGATTATTAGATTATCGCCCTGCCATTCATAGCCGTAGGTCGCCTTTAGTGCTAACTCGGCATGCTTCAGCCATTCCTTTTTGCTTTTGACATGCTTACCAACCACCTGTAGCTTGCGATCAAAAAAGCCTACGCGGTTATTTGGCGAAATAACTATACCAGTATGCGCGGTCGGGTTATAGCGACCTGCAATAAATGGTGCCTCGCCGCAAGTTATCTCCATGCGTAGTTCTTTTATATATTCTACCCAGTTTTCTTCGTTGGCAGGATAGTGAGCGCTTTCCCGGTCGACGATCGTATTAATCTGTTTTACGATTTTAAGGGGAGTAAACACCTCAGCCTTGTCTTTAGTGCGTACAGTTTGTTCTTCAAGGCTTTTAGCTGCACGTGGCTGAATGAGCTTCCCATTTATACCGGTGATTTGCTCACGTTTGATTTGCTTTTTTGGAGTGTAGTCATCGCCGTACTTTACATAGCTATCTGTCCCCCAAATAATGTTATAGAGTCTGCTTATTTTTGATCTAGTCCTATCTATTAATAAAATCTCTAAAACGCGCCCACGATTACGGAGTCTGTTTTCGCTTATATCGATTTCTGGAGTTTTTAGTGCCATGACTATTCTATTGGCATTATCTTGAATTCGACGAAGTAGAATATGGTCGCAACACTACTTATCACTTATCGAACCCTCGATATGATTGATTAGATTGGGGCTAAAATTATATTTATCGTAAAACCATTTGTCGGTAAATAGCGCACCATTAAGACTATCTATAAAAGTCGTATAATCGAGTATATTTTCAAAACCACGGACATACAAATCCTTTTGCGTTATAGTCATTAAAAATCTCACCGTTTTGGTCAAGAACATGCTTTTTATTAGTTCTAGGTGGTATTCAGTATCTTCATTAGGGATAACAAATAGCACATCCCCGCTAGCAATTACATTTTTCTCAACAATTTGCGGAATATTATTAATGACATTACCTCTGCCTGTGGTAATTGCATGACCCTTCTTGTCGAGCATAACCTTTCTAGAACTTAGTATCACTTTTGGAACTGGGTCGATTTCTTTCAAGTCTATGTAGTGCCATTCAAATCGTGATCCTTTCCCTGATCCGCTATTTGCCCAAATTTTAACGGGCTTTTCTAGGCCCTCTGGGCTCTTTTTCAATAACTTTATATGCTTAGACTTATTGTAGCCAAAATCGCCACCGCCCAAACTGCCAATATTCCCAACAATCCTGTCCTGTATGGTTTTACCGTCAAATTTCTCTGGATTCAATATCCCATAGATTTCTTCTTCGTATTCGTTTGATAAAAATTTTACATTAGGATCCAATACACCTTTTGGCTTTCCGTTGATAGCGTAATCAATATCTCCGCTGTAGCCCTTCTTAAATAAAGTTATAGTGACACCTCCATCGATTTCTACTTGATGAAAAATATCGTTTGCATTGGGAAAGTATTTAAAATTAACTAAACCAGCCGTAATGATTCTATCGTGAACTGTTTTCATTTGAGATTTCGGAATTAACCACCTGCCAGGATGAATCAAAGAGGTTGTATTACTGATATCTAAAGAGCTAAAAAGAAAGTTTTGCCAGATATCAATATTTTTTGTGCCACCTTTTTGTATCTGATAGGGCGGATTCCCGACAACTGCATCAAATTTAATCATAGTACCTCCTTGTTTATATAATTCTGCGAGCTTGGCTGGGGCTGTGCCGTTTTTTGCTTCTGGTAGTAAATCATGCTGCTTGAAATTGTTGGTGCTTATTTTGTGCGAAGTATCAAACCCGAATATATAACTTTTAGTGATGCCATGTAAAATACCGGTTGGCGTAAGCCCATACACTTGTTTTTCGAGAATATGTTTGATGCAGTCGGCATCGCTGGCATATTGATCGCGCGTATTGGCAAATAGCCTCTTGGTTATCTCAGTAATATACATACCAGACTTCATGTAAAGGTCAATGAATGTGCTGTTGGTGCGCTTGAATAGCTCAGGACTATCTTTCTCAAGGTCGTCGATCATAATCTTTACTACTTTTATTGGTGTAAATATCTGGTTGTTCTTTTGGTTAGGGATTAGTTCAAAAATATCCTCGTTAGTATTAAAGTAATCTGAGCGCTTCTTCTTTTCGGCCACGAACTCCGCGATAGATGCATTAAATTTATAGCGGTCAAACACGCCACCAAATGTTTTACGCTCACCATCTAATTCATAGTCAAATCCGTCGCGGAGTTTATGGAACTCGGCTTTGGAAATGTTGGTAAGATCTACAAAATCTTTGTCGCTAATTTTTAGATCAAAGTTGTCTATAGTGATGGTTTCTTTAGAAGAGTTTGCCATGACAAACATTGGTATGGTTCGAGTAAACGAACGCAAGCGGTCTCGAACTTCATCTTCTTTAGTTTTCTGCACATTCTCTACAATAGCCGCCTCTTTTTGTGCTACTTTTTCTTCAACGAAATCATGCTCGATAATTTTTGCTAAGTTTTCTTTTAAGGCTATGGGATCTTTCAACTCCGAGCTTTCGTATTCGGAAACGGCTAACTTAATCTTTTCCTCAGTATCTTTTTTGATCTCATCAATCTCAGCATTAGTTGCTTTATATATCTCTTTATATTTTGCTATGACAGGCTCAGCTAGGTCAGCAACTTTGCCTGGAAGATTCTCTAGCGTTTCTTCGGGAGTTTCAACATCAAGCACGTTGTCTACCACACGCTCGATATTTGAACGGAATATCTTTTCACCTAAAATTACACCTGTATTTTCATTGATCTTTGTTTGTTTTGACTCTTCGACTTTGCGTGCGTCATCTAGGTCGAGCTCTTTCTTGGCCACTTCAATACGTTTATTTTTCTCGATGGGCATTTTTTCCAAAATATCCTCAACCTCTTTGGGGAAATGGAAAACGCCTTTGATATTTTCGCTAAATAACAAGTTGGTCATAAAGCGTGCCTTAACTATCTCTGCAGCAGCCAAGGCATTCGGGAATGTAAGAACCATCTCGGCGTCAAGTTCGACCATTTGGCCATTTATATCTTCAGATATGACTGGAAAGAAATTTAGTAATTCTTTTATATTTTGCTTTCGCTCAGCCTCAGTTATTTCGCCGTTAACTGCCTTGCCGTTCAAACCATTTGCAAACTGATCATAAATTTCTAGCACTCGTGTCGGTGCGAAGTCGAAAAGATATGCAGACTCCTTGGCTTTCAATTTCCCATCTTCATAGAATCTGTTCGGATTTTGAGCTCGGAAGGCAGCTTGCATGTACTGCGCCGGTGTTTTTATGTCAGTAAGCATTAGTACAGCGTTCCACTCTTTTATTGTCACGCCCGTTGTTAGCTGGCCGCAAGAAAGGGTTATTGTCTTATCGTGATCTTTTATTGCCTTTTTGACTTTATCGAAAGACTTTTCATTGCCTTTGAAGTCTGTCTCTTCCTCTTCAAATGACTTGCCATCCCCAGCTGCAACTACAACTTTATAGTCTTTGAAAACATCATCGTTTTTTAGTAGCTGCTCAAGTGCCTTGACTGAGTCAACTCGGTTACCAACATACCAGAATGTATGCTTAAGTTGATCTCGAAGCTCTGGAGTTGAGAATGGGTATTTTGAATTGGTAGTCAGGTTCTTTAAAAATTCTTTAACATCATCTTCATGCACAAACTTTTGATCTTTTGTCGCAAAGAATTCATTTAAGTCGAAAGCAAAATCATGAGTGGTTTCATCAATTTCTATACCTTCATTGACCTCGTCAGCAATCATCTGAGATATACGATAAGTATAAAGTTTTAGATTAGGCAGGTCTGTATGGTCACCAATTTCATCTTCTTCTAGTTCGGCTTCTTTAATTTTCTGCTCATCAAGGTAAGTCCAGTTAAATATAGCTTCGGTTGGAAATTTGTTGTTGGCTAGCGCCTTAAATGGCGTTCCGGAAAGATGTAGAGTGTTTTTGCGCTTTATGATATCGAAGGCGCGGTCAGTACGATCAGTATCTATGCCTTCATGAGCTTCATCGATAATTAACAAATCCCATTCGAGATCGGCGATCCATCGTAACTTATCGTGATTGCCTCCAAAATACTTTGAGCCCTTGAGATCTTGTAGCGACAAGAAAGTTATCTGAGGTTTGTCAGCACCAGCATCAAAATATTGTTGTCGAGTAATAGTCGCGCGATTGAACAATGACGACGTCTCAGAAATGAAATAGTACCCATCAATAAACGTATTAAAGTCGTCAAACCAAGAGTTAGCAATTGCCGGGCGATTTGTTACGATCAAAACCTTACTAGCATCTAGACATTTTGCCAAGTCGTAACTTGCAAGCGTTTTACCAAATCGAGGCTTGGCATTCCACAGAAATTCTCCTTTTTCATGACTTTCAAAGTATTTTTTGGCTTGGTCAACCGCCAACCTCTGCTCACTGCGTAAAAGATAAGGAACTTTCCGATTATCATTTTGCAACGCTGCAAACCCTTGCTCGCGAAAAGTGTCAAATAGCTGCTTTGACTTTTCTGGCGTACCATTAAAGTAGAACCATTCCGTGCCTAGGTCATCCCTATTCTCGATCTCCCTTTTAACTAAGAACCTGTGAAAATCCTTATCTTTGAAGCCCTTTTGTTCACCATCAAAGAATGCAGGCGCACTCCATAATTTCTCAGATCTTAACTGAAAAGCAGCCGTATGTGTCTGCTCATGAATGCGCTCATCGACATCTTTGCGTTCTGTATAACCAATCTTCTGTGACCCGTCATTAGCGGTCAATTCAGGGAGTGTGTAGGAATATACTTGTGGGTACACTACTTTGGTTGTCTTAATACTTTGCAGTACGGACGTAGAATCGTCTTGCTCGTTTTCTAGCATATTCAATGTAAGAATAGCACTTTTACCTCTGTTTTTGAACCGCTTTACTTCGGATAAAGCACAAAATGAGGAAGCTTTTCTAGCCCAACGTAATTGAACATTTTATAGTTAGCTCTTCGTGCAGTGGCCGAAAGTATGCGTTTTTTAAGGTTGTTTTTTGGAATGAATGGATAAAACAAAATCTGTTGGTGAGTTCCTGTTTTATCGGTCCACTTATAATGCGCAAGCAGGGGTGGCATTAAATAGCCAGATTTCAGTACTTTATCAGTAATATCCCAACCCGCACCAAAGATCTCACTCTTTGGTTTACTGTTATTAGTCTTTATTTGCGCACGAAAACTACAGCCAGTACATTGAACATCACACATAGGATAGTTAGGGGGCAAGAGCATCAGTTTTTTACCACAATTAGGGCAATTTATTAAATTAACAACCTCTTGCTCACCTTCGTCACCAAATTGTTTATTCAGTCCCATTCCCATAATTAGATCATGATTCAGGATATATTGTCCAGAAATTCAGGCTCTGGAGGTTCGTGGCCTAGTGAGTGCCAAAGCGACCTTTAGAGCGAGTCCGCTAGCGTTCCGGAGTTACCAGCGAACGCCTGCGGTGAGCATGGTCGCGCTTGGCAATGAACTACAAAGAACCGGAAGTTGCCTGTTGTTTCTTTGCTACCTTTCTTTGCAACCAAAGAAAGGTAGTCGCATGAGCTTGCGGAGCAAGCTGCGAAATCAGTTAACTAATGAATATAACTATGCAGAATAGTTAGAATCTCTTGATAGTTCCCCCACCAAAACAACCCATTAAAAACAATCAGCGCCGGAAAAACTATAAACGTCTCAACTGACTTACCGGTGGTAATACGCATTTTCTTAAGCGGCGGCAGTCCAAACTTGATAGGTACAGGCAATAACCACGGCACACCTTCTTTGGTAAACGTATCCATAACTAAGTGGCTAATCATGCCGATCATAAAGGCCCACCAGACCAACCCGGTATCGACATGCGGCATTAAGGGGTGCAAAAACAACAATAACCAGTGTGCCAAGAAACCCAGTATTGCTAGCCCGAGCAATGAATGCGTCAAAAAGCGGTGGCCACCGCTCAGAAGATCAAATATTTTACCAAAATAGCGCCCAACCGGCAGATTGCGCCACAGCGGCGCCGT
>CAZLTB010000024.1:0-8581 GCA_964562505.1 uncultured Candidatus Saccharibacteria bacterium | reverse complement strand
AAGAGGTAACACGCAAACAATTCTTAGCGTTGCTGGGAGCTGGTGTTATATCGCTGTTTGGCCTTTCCAGCATAGCGGGACTGTTAACCGAGAACGAAACGCCCAAGTTAACCGGTAGAGGCTATGGTAGCGGCTACGGCGGTGGCACCTACGGCCACTAGGCCACTACGGTCATCTTTGGTGCACAGCTTGGCTGGAGACGAAGTTCGTTAATGGAACTCTCTTAGACGAGGATATCGAGTATATTGACGATATTCAAGAGGTAGCAGACCTACTCAAGGAAGATGAGGAGGAGTCAGAATGATATCTTCACTTCTCCAAAGATTAAATAATCAGTCACAAGAGCTGGTTAGCGCAAGCCTTTTCAATGAGCAGACCTTCTACCCTGCATTCCTAAAGGACTTGAGTAAATGCGGCGCTGAACTGCTAATAGAAAGCCCCTTTGTGACTAGTCGGAGACTAGCAAAACTTCTACCCTCCCTGCAGAAATTAAAATCTCGCAGAGTTAAAGTTGCTCTAATCACTCGCGATCCGTTGTCCTGTAACGATGAGAAAAGCAGATTAGACACCCTTAAGGCAATAGCACAGCTTCAAAGGATAGGCGTACAGGTTGTATTTTCCGATGGCCTGCACAGAAAAATAGCCATATTGGACAGAAAGATTCTATACGAGGGTAGTCTTAACATAATGTCCCAAAGTAATAGCAAAGAAGTGATGAGGCGTATTGAATCAGTCAAGATGTGCTGGCAGATGATAGGGTTCACAGGACTGGATAAACTGCTAACTTAGCTTCTCCATACTCTGCACAGTAGGTAGAAATTGACATCTATTCACTTCGAGCGGGATATTCTATAATAAAGTTTGTTAAGCATAAACAAAAATGAAAGAAGAATTTAGCGCAGCAGACCATATACATAGAGAGTTTCCTAGCATAAGTCCTCATGCGGTTAGACTTGGTGTGAATAGATCTATTGCAGAAAATAGTGAACAAACTGGTAATAAATTCGATGCAGATGGAGAGTTCTCACAATATTTAGAAAACTATGTTGCCGAGAATCCAGAGTACTTCGCCGATGTTGATGACATACCTCAATCCCAAAAGATAGTACTTGAAGGACGTTTTCTCGAGGACATTTTAGCCGGAAAATTTGACGGAATCACTAAAGCTGAGGCCTGGGATTTAGCCACTGTCCGTCTAGAAGATTTGGGAGGCCGGGTACCTGATGAAAGAGTAGATAAAAGTTGGATTCAGAGCACGATGCATAGTTTAGAAGCCTCCTTGTCAGAGTCTTTGCAAAAGACCAGTATTAATTCAGAGAATATAGGGAGTTATATAAATGCTGTAAGCTCAATATTAACTCACAGCAGTCTCAACACTAGGTTTGTCGTACTTGCAGAGCTACGACGCAGTGTTATACGACAGCACAAAAGAATAAAAGAAGTGGCCGAGGGAGCTGCAGCCGAAGCTTACAAAAAATTACTGTCTAACCCAGATTACTACGGCCGCTTAGGTGACTTTTTTGAAAAGTGGGAAACATTTTATGAAGATGGAGAGGAATACGTAAGAAATCCTCACACAGATTGGGATAAATATGATGACAATCAGGAATTATTGCGAGATATTTTAAACCCCTTAGGGATTACAGATGTTGAAGGATTTATCACAGCGGCCAGGCGCAAAGACGGTCAGGCATATCGGCTAGAAACGGGTGCGGCGTTAGGTAGAATTGCAGAGCTTGAAGAGGAGCGCCCTGGCGCATGTCATTTGCTTCATGACTTCTATGGAATAAGAGGTTTTGCCCGTTATCCAGCTAGGCTGCTGGTAAGTCAATATGATCGACATGGCAAGACAAACTTGCCTTACGGAATCTATTGTTCGTCCATCCATGATCACAATGGTGCTTTTGGAAAAGATAAGCACAGGAGTTATGGCGTCTACCGAGAACTTGAAGGCGATTATGATTTAAGGATCATTGAGGCCGACACCAGACTGGATTTAGGTAGACGGCTTGTAATGCTGGATAAGCTATACGGGAATGATCAAAAGATTAAATTTGCGGTTGTTGCGGCCCATGGAGATAAAGATTCTATCATTCTGGGTAGCGGTATGCTCTTTGACCAACTCGGACAGCTGAGTATAACGACTAAGACTCATCGCAGTAGGAGGATTTTTAGCCCCAACCCTTTGATTGTTTTAGAATCATGCGAGACTGGCGAGGAGGAAGGAATAGCCCAAAAGATTTCAGCCGATCTGGGGGCAACTGTAGTAGCTCCACCCATTGATGCAGCTACAGAAAAAATTATTGTAGTGAATGGCCAACAGATTAAATTAGAACCGCAATACGCAGCACTAGAAGATGAGAACAATCCTTTTTCACGACGTATACCAGTAGAACCAGTTCTTTATGTGAATGGCCGTAAGGCTAATGGCGAGGAATACAGCAGGTATTTTGAAGAGCTTATTCAAGCCAGGAGGAACGACTCTGAAAGAGAAGAGTTGTTAGCAGCAGAACACTAATTAAGTTTTCTCTCGGCAAAAAAATAGAGCTTAACCCTTAGGGAGAGTCTCATCTGTCCCGATTTAAGGAGTTAGAATTTTATAGTTTGTAAAAAAGTTTAGTCGTCCTATCTCCCATACCTTAAAATCAAACTTTTTTAGGAAGTTAAATCGAAGAGTTCTTAATGGCTGGAGAGGAAGTTCGTTAATGGAACTCTCCTAGACGAGGATATCGGCAACTACGATGATATTCAAGAGGTTGAACAATTACTTAAAGAAGACAAAGATCCTAAGGAGGAGCAAAAATGATAAACATACTCCTTCAAAGGCTGAATTTTCAGCCACTTGCCGCAGAGAACACAAAACTCTACGACGAAGACAGTTTTTATTCGGCTTTTCAAAAGGACTTGAGTAAATGCTACGCCGAACTGATAATAGAAAGTCCTTTTGTAACAAGTCGGAGAGTTTCAGCACTATTGCCTGCTCTGCAAAAGCTTAAGTCTCGGCGGGTGAAAGTAGCTTTAGTTACCCGCGACCCATTCGATAATGACCACGAACTAAGCAGGAATGACACGCTGAAAGCAATATCACAGCTTCAGAAAATTGGTGTCCAGGTTGTATTTTCAGAAGGGTTACACAGAAAAATAGCTATTCTTGATAGGAAAATTCTTTACGAGGGTAGCCTGAATATTTGCTCACAGTCCAAGAGTAAAGAGGTTATGAGGCGAATTGAGTCAGTCAAGGCGTGCTGGCAGATGATTGGGTTCACCAAATTAGACCAGTTCCTGAATTAGTAGGTGAGATTACCCTAAGTTACTCCGTTGTCAATACGCCAAATAAGTTGTAAGGTAGGTTTACCGTGTCGAGCGCTGGAGTTAGCGCTCCGCGACTCGTTCTTTCTATCCAAGGAGGCGGACGTGTTCCTATGCGAAAAGTGTGCGGGTCCCCATGTCTTCAACGCTGCAGTACGCACGTCCTTCGGGCCATGCGAGCAGTGCAAGAAGACAGCCAACTGCGTGGACATTCCAGATCCCCCACACGGCATTCCGGCCGAGGCGGAGAGGAGGTGAACATGAGCGGCTATATCCTGAGTGGCGTCTGCGGCTTCGCGGTTGGAATCACCGTCGCCACAGACCGAACGCTGACGAGACTCAGAGCTGAGGGAGCTCCTGTTCCGTCGCTTTCGCCAGGCCAGTGGCTTTGGCGACGGTACATCGCTTGCATGGGTCTCTCCGTAGCTGCATGGATAGCAATTGCCCTCTACCTGCTCTTGAGCGACACCAAGAAGGCTTCCTTCTTGATCGCTGCAGTCGTAGCCGGTGTTGCCTACTACGGCTTCAAAGAAGTAGAGCCGAGTATGCAGAGGCGGTTTGCTAACCGCTGAGACGCAAGAACGAGAACCGGGCTCGACGTACTAACACTACGCCGGGTCCGGGCTCTACCCGAGCTCACGAATCTCTCGTGGTCTCAGGAGGAGCAATTTCTAGAATTCTTTAAAGTTTTCTACTCCAAAATACCTTTTTCTTTTAAGTAGGCTTCCGGATCTTCAAATCCAGCTTGTTCGAGTGCAAAAATTAGGTAACCGATGGCTTCGTCTGGCTCCATGTCTCCGAGAGTGGTCTCAATATCCTCTTCTTCAAAGTCGACGCCCCTTGCTTTAAGCTCCCTGAGGATATCAATAATCTCAGTTGTAGATACTTCTTCTGATGTTGGCTCTTCTTCCGGCATGGCTACGCGCCGAGCCAAGCTTTGTTTTGGAACTACAATTGGCTCCGGATTATCTGGCAAAACTACAGCAACAGTTTTAACTTCGTCTAATTCTCCAGTTTGGTCGCCTAGCCGGCAAGCAACGATAGCTGCGGCCAAGGTGTCTTCAATCTCTTTAACCTGTACTCCATGTACATTTAAAGCTGTATTAAGGTTATGTACCCCAAGACTTATCACAGCTTCGTGCGGGACATAAAAGACTGGTGATTCGTCCTCGGCTGTCCTTATTTGAATTTCTGCCTTTTGGCCAGGTGACGGCAACAAAAAGCATGCTAAATTTTCAGGATATTGCGACCTGTCGAATTCTGAGTTGGGTAAATTATCATCGAATTCTGTCATATTGGTATTATACCTTTATGCCGGGATCTCTTTGATATCCAAATTCAGGGCATTCGCTAGCTTCTTAGCAGTCGAGAATGTTGGATTTTGTTCTCCCCTTTCGATTCGAGCGATAGTATTAGGATGAACACCAATTTTTTCAGCAAGTTCAGCTTGAGTTAGGCCTGCTTTTAACCTCGCAGATTTAATTATTTGGCCAGTTTTCTTATTTGGTGTCATTTAGTTGTAGTTTATCATCATGCGCATTTATGCTCACTGTATAATTGGCTCCTCGAGTGATTGTAAAGCAACATCACCAAGATAAATTCTGAAAGCAATAACATGCTGTTGGTTGTCTGGATCTGCCCCATAAGCCTGTGCTCGTTCTAAAGATTCGATAGCTTGGTCTATCGTAATTGGCAGTCGACCCTGGTCAAAAAGATAAATATTCTCGTCACCAAATAGTTTTTTAAATATTCTAAAGGTGTGCGGTGATCCTGCAACGCTGTGTAAAATATAAATGTTATTGGATATGGCTACATGGGCAAGTGAACTTACTAACCTTGTGGCAATGCCGTTTTTTCTTATTTCTGGGTGTATTTCAAGATGATTTAGAAACATCTCTGCTACTGGCAGATCTTCTCGGTCCACTTCACCTTCGAAAAAATTACCATAAGGTAGTCCGACTGTTGTGCCTGTTAATTGGCCTGACTCGTCAAAATCTTGACATGCCCAGACTCTACTGGATTTTACAGCCGCCAAGACTTCATCTGTGCTAGTTTCTTCGGGTCGTGTAGACATTTACACTGCTAGTTAGAGTTTATTCGGAGTGGGTGATTGTGATGAAGCACCGTAACCACAGGCGTGAAATTACCGTCATCGTCTAATTTGCCCAGCGAGCTATGTTCGTATTCGGATATGACCTCTGGATCCAAGCCGTCATTACCGACTAGTTCATACTGGTAGGCTGCTGTATCTAGGCCAAGTTTAGTTGCTAATTCCATCTCCAAGCTTTCTTGACCGAACATTCTGGGAATGTTACCTGCGGTTTCTAACTCTAGTTTGGAGTTAACTGGTCTAGCGAGTAGCCCACCTTTCGTTAGCCAATTTATGTCATCTGATCCCGTTGGGTCGAAATTATCAAGGGCAACCTTTTCTGCCCAAAAACCACCGATTGCTAAATCGCCTGCTGCTGCAGATACGAGAAGCGTACGTAAGCGGTCATTCCTAAGCGCAGGCGAATCTTCGATTAATTCATGAAACAAAACTTTATCCCGATTCAGCACATGGTCAGAAGAAGGTATGGGGTACATAAACTGAAAGCCTTGTTCAGCTTCTATGACGCCTTTATCGATGGCCGCAAGCACTAAAGAACCCATGTTTTTCCTGAATGCTGATATTTCTTCTTCTGAACCTACTAGGTTGTAAGCTGTTGAGAATTCATAGTTAGCATTCCGTCCGCTCTCGGCCTCAACTATATACATGTGTATACCTTAACATAAATTCACTCGTTTGTCTAAGTTTTTGATAACTGAGTTAGCGTCCAACATGGTCTATAACAGCCCAATAGTCCAACGAGATTCACCATGAATTGATGAAGCTTGTAGTACTGCCTATCCGAACATCCGCTCAAGAGCGAACACGGAAAGATAGGCGATCCGTTATGGAGGTCAGAGGTAGCTGACGAAACCGAAGACCGGGTCACGATTGTCACGAGCTGGCAAGATCTCGATGATGTCACTAGCCGGAATGTCGACCGGCCACCCGGTGTTGCCAAGCGGCTCCCACTGCTCGCGTACGACCTTGACCGACTTGATCTTGCGACCCTCGGTCTGGAGCTCTTCCAGGTCGCCGAAGTACGGCTCCTTGGAAGTGATGACCCTGACTGGCTGGTTGCGCAAGACATGCCAGCGGGTCCGGATCTCGGCTTGACTGAGCGGTCGCTTCCGCGGCCTTGCCGGCAGCAGATCGATCCAGGCTCTGTCGAGCACCTTCCAGACTCCTTCGGGACCCTCGAGTTTCCAGGCGTCGACGATCGTCGTGACCCCGGAGTCGTCGGGGTAGACACGAGTCTGGTAGCACCTCCGATCACCGCACTCGTAGCAGGTATAGCGCCTGCCATCGTTGGTTGAACGGTAGTGCATGACTGCGATTCCGCCGGATAACGAATCCTCCCACAACTTGTCCGTGAGATCGATAGTCAGTCCGTCCCTGGTAAGGGTTGAGGTATCGCCGATGAACTTCAGCTCGCAGATCAGCTCACGTGAGTTGTCGTGACTCTCGAGAGCGAAGCGGATCACCTGCACGGTCGGTCTGTGCGGTAGATCCAGGTCGCCGACGCGTGCGTTGTGAGCCATGTCCTGCAAGCGAATCGTCAGCCGCCGGTTGTAGAACGTACGGCTGAGGTAGCTGTACAGCGACTTGATCTCGGCGTAGGTGCACCCCTGGAACTGGCGAAGTCCGAGTTCTCGCATCTCGCCCAGCACAGTGCCAAGGCTATAGATGCGATCCCACGGATTCCCGCGATTCCACCAGGACCAGCTAGATCGCAGGTCCTCAAACAGCGCAGTACGCTGCTTGTCCGTCAACTTCCTGTCGGACAAAGTAAACCTCCTTGTAGATGTTCAGGCGGTCAATTGCTCAACCACCGTATCGTCACCTATGCAGGCAACAGAATTATATATTACCATAAACAGGTTACAACGTCAATCTGTTGAGTGTTTTCCGGGTAGGCGATTTTCTAACTTCAACCATAATTGCGTACATGAGCCAAATTATACCCTCAAACCAAGCGGACGGTTATAGCTTATGCTTGCATAATGTTGATTTTGTTAGAGAATTAAGTCAATGAGTGAGGCAACCCCGCAGTTTGTTTATGGTCCTGACGGTGTACTAAAGGTTCATATTGATTATGAGGAAGACGCAGCATATGAAGGTGCTTTGCGTAAGGGACAAGAAAAGGCTGTCAACTCACTTGGAGAACATAAAGGGGTGGCAGTCGAAGAAGGTGTAGATAGCGCTCTTGCATCAATTGATGTACAGGAAGCGCTCGGCTCCAGTTTTAATAATCACGGTGACGATAAAATCCTCAACCTGCTTAAACCCTTGTCTAGCGCACTACCGTACCATCCCGAAGAGCCTATAGATAGAGTCCTATCAATGGACACAATCACAACTCACGGGACTTTCGTTGGTGTATTTCCACAACTCCAAAGATGGCTCAACGCTGAAGGAGTTACTGAAGAAACTGCAAGAGACACCGTGGTTGCGATGGCAACGCCATTCGGTAAATCAATTGTTAACAAAGCAGTAAAGGACTTTAAGCAACGGGGCGGAGGTGCCAGCGCATGGGCGTTTGGTGTATCCGTGCATCCCGACAACTTCGGTCTGCGAATGGAGGAAGTAACCCCAGAGACTCTCATCGAAACAGAGGGTGAAGTAAGATGGAATTGGGTGACTATCTCGACACTAGGAGAATGTGCTTGCTTGGGTGTAAACGGCGATGATAGGAGAAATATCACAATCAGACCAGAAGTTGGCCGTTTATACCAGATGACACCCCACAATGTAGACTTTGCTAGACAAATCCTAAGTCACCTACTTGGCTTGGGAGTATTAGCCCAAAAAGCTACTGAGTATGAGGGCCAAGAAGATATATATACTGAAGTTGAGTGGGGAGAACCGAGAGAATACCCGACAGGTTCTTTAAAGGATGCCCTCAGAAAAACACGTAAAAAATAGACTAGAAAATCTAATTGGCTAAAAACAAAAAGTTCGATTATTATTCAACAACAACTAGCTATAACATGTCCTATCTGTAAAATATTGACCTCTGTCAATAGGAGAGATAGTACTTGAACTTGTCTTAGGTGTTAGTAGTTTGACATAAGTGCCATAAAAGCTTATGGCTACCATACTTTCTTTGAACCTAACACCTTAGCGTCCTATATGGCTGGGGAGGAGGGATTCGAACCCCCGAATGCCAGGACCAGAACCTGG
>CAZLTB010000023.1:0-8651 GCA_964562505.1 uncultured Candidatus Saccharibacteria bacterium | reverse complement strand
GCAGCGGCCTTTTAAGCCGCGTGTCGCGGGTTCGAGCCCCGCTGGGCCCTCCAAAGAGGACGATCTAAGATATGAACAAGGCCGCAAGAGCCATAATTATTGAGAACGACAAAATTCTGGTGATGTATCGCAATAAATACGGTGCCGAATATTTCACGCTTGTTGGCGGCAGAGTTAATAATAACGAAACTATTGAACAGGCTTTGGCACGTGAAGTCCAAGAGGAAACCGGACTAGATGTTACAGAAGCAAGATTAGTCTTTATCGAAGAACATCCTAAGCCATATAACGAGCAATATACGTTTCTGTGCGAAGTGGCAACTCATGAATCAGTCGCTATTCAGGATTCGTCCGAAGAAGGTATGATGAACCGGCTGGACATGAATATACATAAACCGCTTTGGGCTCAAATTAGTAACTTTTCTTCGCTTCAATTTCGTACACCACAACTTCACAAAGCAATTTTAGATGGGCTTAAAAACGGCTTCCCCAAAGAACCCGTAAAACTTTGACCATCAAGGCAGGGTTTGCAAAAAGACACCGTTAACCTTAAGCTTGGGTTAAGAGATAACAACAAAGGACCAACAAATGAAAAAACGCATAATCTGGAAAATGTTCTTGCTAGAAATTGTAACCCTTGGTATTTACCGGCTTTATTGGCTAATCAAAACTCGCAAAGAAATGATGGAAACCAATAAAAGTATAAAAATTCTCCCTGTTTGGCTACTCTTAACGCCGATAATTGTTGCCATTATAGGCTTTGCCGCTTTTATAGGTATCGCTATATCTGATTCAAGCAATAATACAAACTGTACGAAAACGAACAATTCCTTCTATAGTACTGACACTAGCTATCATTCAACAACCAACAATTGTCCGGCAAGTGGAAAAAGTTTAGCAGCCCTTGGGGTGCTATATTTTTCATTCTTTGTAGCATTCTTTATATATGTTATTTGGATATGGAGCTACTCTCAGGGAGTGGGGGTAATTACTAAAGAAAAGTTAAGCTTTGCTATCAGTCTCCTTATTCTGATCGTGGTGCCAGACGGTATAGATATTTTGATTGTCCAAGACAGTTTCAACAAACTCTCGACAGCTGCGGCTGCATCATAAAAAAGTCCAGCTTAGTTCACAGATTTAGGTTCGAGTTTAGACAGCTTGCAAAATATTACCGTTAAACATAAGCTTAGGATATAACGTTATATATTGGAGAATGAGATGAAACAGCGCAACCCTATAGCAGTAGTTCTATTGTCTTTTATTACCCTCGGCATTTATAGCATATATTGGTACGTGGTTACCAAAGGCGAAATGAATCAAAAGGGAGCCACGATCCCAACGGCATGGCTTATTATCATACCTTTTGTAAATATTTGGTGGATGTGGAAATATAGTGAAGGAGTCGAGCTAGTAACTGATCATAAAATGTCTACAGTCATAGCATTTGTCTTATTGTTTGTACTTGGGCCAATTGGATCAGCAGTCTTGCAAGATAGCTTTAATAAAGTTGGTAATGCTAGCGTCGCAGGCGCACCTGCATCATCAACAGTGCCTACAACTCCATCAGTCACACCTCCACCAGCTCCCGCAACACCTACCGTTAAAGAGAGTGCTCCCACAACGCCATCAGAAACAAAAAAGCCGCCAGCAAATCCAGTCGGTTAGTGCTTTTTGCCGTGCTTCTCGTTAGCGCGACCGAAAATCCATAGAAAAATCAGCTGTAGTCCTACCATTGCACCAATGATTAAATCAGTAGATTGTTGAAGTAGACGCCCGGCTTCTGTCGTTCCTAATTGCGATTGTAATCCACCAGGAAGGAGGGGTGCGGCGAAAGCTGCAAACACAATCCCGCATATAGCTAGCGGAATAACGTTTAATAGTGTTTTGCCTTTGGTCAATGTATGGTGCAGGAATAACGTAGTCAGCAGAATTGGCAGGACTAAAATTGCCAAACCTACATATTGTTGTACTGTCGGATTTCGAACTGCCGTCCTAAGAGCCAACGTGGTATCATCTCTAAAGTAGCGCTGGAGTAAATCACCACAAAGTAATGCCAGGAATAAGCTTGCAACGCTAACTCTAAAAGTAAACCCAAGTAGTAACGGCAGCCCTAGTAGAATGCCAAGTAGAATATAGGCTTGCATGCGCTAATCATAGCAAAGAACTAATGGTTTTCCAGCTTTATAGTGTCACCAATATGAAGATTAAGCCGCTCGGTGGTTCCACCGTTGACTTCAATAACATATAGTCCCGGTGAGCCAGGACAGAAATTAGTAGGATAAGAAGCTGGTGAGAGATTGTGCTGAACATAGCTTAATTTATTAGCATTATCTAGCCATAATATATCAAGGTTAAAGCGCATGTTTTTCATCCAAAAGCACTGGTAGCTTGGTTTATCGAATACGAATAGCATCCCTTGTCTGGAGCCAATTAAATTCCTATCCGATAACCCTTTTTCTCTCTTAGTCGGCGTATTTGCAATTTCTAGGCTAAATTTTCGGCCACCAATCACTACATTAGTTATCTTGGTGTTAGTCTGACTATCTAAGGCAATATGTATTAACAAAGCCCCGACTATAAATATCAGAGCTAGTACTAGAGGAAAGTGTTTACGCACCAACTCGGTCACGACGCCGCTTGCCTTTGGCATTCTGTTCAACATAATCCATAATTTTGCCAGCTACATCTCGCTTTGTAACTTTTTCTATACCTTCTATACCTGGACTGGAATTAACTTCTAGTACGAGAGGGCCATGATTTGAACGCATCATATCAACACCGCATATTGGCAATCCCATGGCCTTAGCAGCTTTTTGCGCAACCTTGCGTTCTTCATCTGTTAATTTGGCCGGCGTTCCTTTGCCGCCCTGATGAAGGTTGGACCTGAAATCATCATCTAGACTTTGCCTTTTCATACTGGCAACGACTTTTCCGCCAACTACAAAGGCACGAATGTCGGTACCTGCACTTTCGGATATAAATTCCTGGACCAAAAAGTTCACGCCTTCCACATAGAAAGCCTGCATCACAGCTTGAGCAGCTTTTCTAGTCTCCGCCAAAACTACTCCGTTCCCATGGGTGCCCCGGGCAACTTTAATGATCAGAGGAGTTCCTCCGATTTGTTCAAGAACATCGTCCACCTCAGCTGTTTCGCGGGAGAATACTGTCTTTGGAATACCAACTCCTGCTCGCGCCAAGATTTGCACTGACCGCAGTTTGTCGCGAGACCTTGCAATAGCAATTGAACTAGCAGTGGCAAAGACGCCGCGCATTTCAAATTGACGTACTACTGCAGTACCATATTTCGTCACACTGGCAGCAATCCTAGGAATAACTACGTCAATGTCAGCTAAGTCTTCACCTTCATATCGCACCACGGGATTACTAGATTCGACTGTCATATAACATTTGGTGTAGTCAATTACTCTTACTTCGTGACCACGTTTAACCGCCTCCTCCTTAAGTCGTCTTGTGGAGAAGTTTGCTGATCCCTGAGATAAGATTGCTATTTTCATATTACCTGCCAACCATACTAATCACTTTTGTTTACGTCAACCACGAAATTGTGTCGGCGCAAAAATTTACGACCAATCAACACTGGCCATTTCATCTCACTTCTATCAGCTAAGCTCAAAATAATCGGATAGGTTTTTCCCTGAATTGTTATTTGAGTATTGATAAAATAGCGATCTTGACGACTGCCGTTACTGCTGCGCACATGACTAACCAAAAAATCAGCAGCACTTATGACAACTTCTGGATGATCAAACGGTGAAAAATGCAGCACAGTTCCTTGGTCAGTTTCTTCTTCACGGATCTTTGTGCAGTGAAGAGCTCCGGTATAAGCACCGGTATCAATTTTTGCTGTTACTTCGCCAATAGCAGCAAAGTCCGGGAACTTCACCGGCTCAAAAGAACCAATAATCCGCTTCTCTTTGGCTGCTGTCATATTATCTCTTAATTAGGTAAATATTGGCGTAAATTATGGCAATTTTATCTGTTTTTGTCAAGGATAAGCGTCTAGTGATGAGCTTGTTGGACGCGCAGGTAGGCAAAAATAATAGCGATAATAATAATCGCCAGTAGTGCCACTATCATAGGAATAAAACCCATCTGATTTGTTTTCAGTTTCTGCATAATTATCAATATTATTCTATAGAGCTAAAGCTTTGTACAGTCTGCCAGGATTATTTCCCATTACTCAGCAATCGGGGATCTTGGAAAACTTCGCCAAGAGCTTCAAGTTCAGCCCTACGAGTCGCTTTATGTACATATGTATCTTTTTCTACTCGATCAAAAAAATTCTGGATATTTTCATCCGCATCAAATATCCCAAAGCCGACGCTTGCACCTAAATGGAGATCCTGTGGGAATTGTCCGTCCGAAAGTGAATGATCAAGCTGGCTACTAAATCTTTTTTTGGTTGAACTTAGAAAATCGTCTTGAATATCTCTATTATGGAGCTGTAAGAGAACCATAAACTCATCACCCCCTTCAAGTCTGTAAACCCTATCACTTCCACGTACAGACTCTGTAAGTGTATTCGCTACAGTTTTTATGAGGTCATCGCCCCTTCTATGGCCTCCACGTGTTTCGTCATCATTCAAACGCTTGAGACCATCGATATCTATTAACATCATGGCTAGCTTAAAATCTCCACGTCTGGCTTGATCAGCTAGTCTATAAAAATCCCTATCAAAGACCTGCCAGTTAGGAAGACCAGTTTTCCTGTCAACTCTTCCTGCCTCAGCCTGTTTTACAAGTTTATCAACCATTACATGTACTGTTTCTCTGTCCGACTCCATATCTTTAATGCGCATGTTTCTTTTTACTATGCCAAGAACGGCATCGGCCATGACACGATAATCAGAAGAAGGTTTTGAACCGATTTCAACCTTTACTTCTTTTTGGAGTTCGGAGTCGTGTTCTTTCACGTAAACTATTATAGCATAAACGTCATTGTTTTTCAATATATACTGTAGGCTGTCTTCTGTTTCGTTTTTTCCCGTCTACTCGTGCAATTAGTAGTCACACTGCCCTACTGAGCTATACTAAATTTGAATGAATGGACAAAAGTCGAAAATAAAGGTTTGGAATTACGAGAGTCAGGAGATCAAAAACGCTCCTGAAGTACAGAACCACGAACCATCAAGCTGGTCTGAGACAGGTAAAGGTTTAGGATCTAGTTCTAAAGAATACAACATGCTCGGGCCTTACCTTCTGGTACCCATGGTGATCTTAATTTTGATAATTGGTTTCGCATTCAGCCGCAGTTTTGCTTTAGTTTTAGAAGTTGTTTGTTTCATACCTCTAGTTATCCTTTATAACCGCGCAAATCAGAAAGCTGGCAAGGGTGGGGCTCTATTTTTTTGGTTGTTATTGGCGCTGGTTTTAGCATCTGTTATTTTACTGGTGCCGACGCGTTTCTAGCGCCAGAAACTTTTGTCTCCGGGTTTTTTCAGCTCTTCGAGTAGTTCACGCTGCTGCTTACTAAGTTTAGTTGGAGTCTCAACATGGATTGTAACTATGTGGGCGCCGCGGCTACCTCGCTTTAGATGCGGAACACCGTGATCAGACAGTTTGAAGTCTGTACCGCTTTGAGTGCCAGGTGGCACTTTCATTTTTACCGAACCGTCAACGGTTTCTACATTCATTTCAGTACCCAGAGCAGCATCAACCATGCCAATAGTTTCTTCGCTTAGAATCAAATCACCCTCGCGAGTGAATTTCTTGTGTGGTTTAACGCGAATATTTACATAAAGATCGCCTTTGGGTCCATTAGCTACAGCTTCACCGTGTTCACGCAGTCGGATAGTTGCACCATCATCAATTCCGGCAGGAATTTTCAGTGATATAGTTTGAGATTTACGCTGTGTGCCTTTGCCATGACAAACTGAACAAATCTTTTCAGGTACCTTGCCACTACCTTTACATTTGGGACAGGTACTAGCTTGTTGGATGTTACCAAAGATTGTTCGTGTAACGTTTACTACCTGGCCAGATCCGCCACACTGATCACAAGTTTTGAGCTCATGGCCTGGCTCAACTGTTGTCCCTTTGCAATGCTCACACGTATCTTCTAGATTTAGATTCAAATCAACTTCCGTACCGAAAACAGCTTGTTCAAAAGTAGTATCAACTTGGGTTTCGACATCGCGACCTCTTGTTTGACGCTGTCCGCGGCGGCCACTCGTATTACCACCAAAGAAACTTTCAAAAATATCACCTAAGCCTAAGTCTCCGAAATCAAAATGCATTTCTTGGCCTTGACCAAAACCACCAAAGCCTGAGAAACCATCGCTCGCAGCGCTACTCCCAACTCCAGCATGACCAAATTGATCATAGCGCTTACGTTTAGCTTCGTCTTTTAAGACTTCGTAAGCTTCATTAATTTCTTTGAATTTAGTTTCATCACCGCCTTCTTTGTCGGGATGGTGCTGCACAGCCTGACGACGAAAGGCTTTTTTTATCTCGTCAGTACTGGCAGTTTTCGCTACCCCAAGTACTTCGTAATAGTCTCGCTTAGTCATTAGATACTAACTTTTCTTTTAGCGATTGCTTTAGCAAGCCATTTAGAATTCGTAGAAAACTCAGGCCCCTTAATTTTATCAGTTGGAAAGTATTTGATTGCGTCATGGGCTTCTTCCTGTATTTCTGGTTCACCAGCGACTTTGCCGGCCTTAAACCAAATATAGTGGTAATTCTTGTCGTCATTTTCATCCTGAAATTCAGCGCTTCCAATTTCTTCGATCTCAGAAATATCTATTCCCAATTCCTCTTTTAGTTCACGAATGGCAGCTTGGCCGGCAGTCTCTTCATCTTCAAGTTTGCCGCCGGGCAGTTCCCATTGGGTAAGCTTAGCTGTGTTTCTATGGATCAGCAGAATCTGCTGCTGGTCATCCATGATTACACACCCTGCCACCTTAATCATAGCTATTCTTTCTTGTCGTCGACGACTTCACCTTCTACAGGTTCATCTTTGTCTTTGCCTTTAGAAGTGTCGCCCTCGGCTGGTTTCTCATCTTTCTGAGACTCATACATTTTGGCGCCGATAGGCATTATTTTGTCACTAAGTTCCTTGGCAGCAGCTTCCAGAGCGTCTTTGTCGGCTTTTTCGTCCGCCACAACTTTTTTAGCAGCATCGACAGCTTCGTTCAAAGTCTTTATATCTTCGTCAGCTAATTTATCTTTATGCTCAGTTTTCATTTTCTCAGCTTGATAGACTGCACTGTCTAAGACATTGCGTGCATCGATAGCCTCGCGCTTTTGTTTATCCTCTTCAGCATGAGCTTCAGCTTCCTTGGCCATTTTCTCTACTTCGTTTTTATCAAGGTTTCCGCTGTTCTGGATGGTAATGCTCTGTTCTTTGCCAGAGCCTTTGTCCTTAGCAGTTACATTCAAGATTCCATTTGCGTCTAGATTAAAGGTCACTTCAATCTGCGGCACTCCGCGTGGTGCTGGAGGTATACCATCTAGCACAAATCGACCAAGCGATTTATTATCGGCTACCATTTCGCGCTCACCTTGGACTACATGGATCTCGACTTGTGGTTGATTGTCTGCAGCGGTTGAGAAAGTCTCGCTCTTAGATGTTGGAATAGTAGTATTGCGCTCAATTAATTTGGTGGCGATGCCGCCAAGCGTTTCAATGCCCAGAGACAATGGAGTTACATCGAGTAGCAAAACGTCTTTAACATCACCTTGAAGCACGCCGCCTTGAATAGCCGCGCCAATAGCCACAACTTCATCAGGATTAACGCCTTTCATCGGGTCTTTGCCAAAGATTTTCTTAACTTTTTCCTGCACGGCTGGCATACGAGTCATACCGCCAACTAGCACAACCGCATCAATATCACTTGATTTAAGTTTTGCATCTTTCAAAGCCTTTTCGCATGGGTCTGCTGTTTTATCAACTAGCTCACCGACCAGACTTTCTAGTTTGGCTCGGGTTAGTTTGTGCTCAAAATGTTTTGGACCTTCAGCGTCAGCTGTCAGGAATGGCAGGTTTATATTGATCTCATTGGTTGTAGATAATTCGATTTTGGCCTTTTCAGCTTCATCACGCAGACGCTGCATAGCAGCATTGTCATCAGTGACATCCACACCTTGTTCTTTTTTAAACTCGTCTTTTAGATAATTAACGATTACTCTGTCAAAGTCGGCACCGCCGAGGTGTGTATCGCCATTTGTTGATTTAACCTCAAATACACCGTCACCAAGCTCGAGGATAGACACGTCAAAGGTTCCACCTCCGAGGTCGTAGACAGCAATTTTTTCATCTTTTTTCTCTGCTTTATCTAGTCCATAAGCAAGTGCGGCTGCGGTTGGCTCATTGATTATTCGCTTAACTTCTAGTCCAGCGATCTTACCTGCGTCTTTAGTGGCCTGGCGCTGAGAGTCATCAAAGTAAGCGGGCACGGTTATGACGGCTTCTGTTACTGGTTCGCCAAGAAAAGCTTCGGCATCAGATTTAAGCTTACCGAGTACCATGGCACTGATTTCTTCAGGACTGTATTCCTTATCGCCCATCTTAACTTTGACGCCTTGGCCGCTCTTGACCATTTCATAGCCCATCAGCTTAATGTCGCGTTGGACTTCTTTATCTTCCCAACGGCGCCCAATCAATCGTTTGACTTCGTAAACAGTGTTTT
>CAZLTB010000022.1:0-9510 GCA_964562505.1 uncultured Candidatus Saccharibacteria bacterium | reverse complement strand
ATGCGAGCCAATCTATCCATTTTCCAAACTAAGTAATAATCAATCTCCTTGTAATTCTCAGTACAGTAGGCTATTGAAGATATAAGCTTTGGCCTGTTTGCTGTCTTTGCGGATTCACCAGCATCACAAAATACTTCAGCTACCTCTATTCCTTCACGCCTACAATAGTCCCTGGCCGCATCTTCTTGACCCTTAAGACTTAGACCATTTCTAGCTTGTTCGTCTGTTGATACTCGGGTGTAGATAACAGCTTTCTGCATATCAATCAGTATGTGGCGCATTGCCTGAATTATCAATAGAAGACTGGTATTTAGAATCGTTGATATGAGCGACAACGATATCCGTTAATACATCAACTTGAGCAACAAGGCGCATAATTGTTTCATCTGATAGCCCCTTAGCAGTGGTTCCAAGCACTTTTTTAGCCTCTGTGAGCGTGATATGGGGTTGCGGGGTAGCATTTCCTCTTATCACGCCGGCAACCTTACAGAGCCTCTATATGTCCTAGAGTCTTTAACGTATTTGCTGAATAATTTGGCGGGTTCTTTGCCTTCAGTGGCACGTTTACGCCACTCGGTTACTTGCGCAAAACCAAATTGGTAAATTACGCCACAATACCAAGGCCGAAAGCCCGCATTGTTATACTCCGTTACTAATTCATCCGCCAGTTTATCTACAGCATCAATTGGGAGCTGTTTAATAGATTCTTTACCAGATCTGACTATTGGCAGTTGAGAACTAAGTAATGTTTTTAGGTCAGAAGCCACAGGCCAATTGTATAGTCGGCCCTAAATCGTTACTGCCCCTGCGAAAAGAATTATTTCTTGGTCTTTAAATATTTCTTATTTCTGTTGTAGTATTTCTGCAATTCAAATTCTGTTGGAAAATGATAGCTATCGTCGTAATACGGATTTTCCTCATTAGCAAAGACATCATGAATTTGCTTAAAAGTGAGATTCTTCTTTCTCAAGAATTGAACGACACCAAGTAATGCTAAGTCTTTAGGAAGTTTATCTTTTTTATAATGTTTTTTACCTGTGACAATTTCACGCGCTTTATTAAACTTTTCCCACTCATTTAGCACATCTGATTTAGTTGCATTGATGCCAAACCAGATAATAAATTTCTTTCTGGCGGGGTCGAACTCAAAGCCTACTTTTTGACTAGGAATTGGTTTCATTTTGAGCAAGCTGTTTAACTGAAGCCCCACCAAGGATTGGCTTAACCTCTCGTAAGGTATGCTCAAAGTCACGTTTTAAACTAAATTCGTCTTTCTTTTTACGTTCCAGGTACTTCAATGCCAAGTCTGGATTCTTTTCAAATGCATTTATAACGGAAGCTCTTGCCTTAAATATTGGCATTTCTTTTAATTGTATTTTTCGCTCTAAAAACCCTGGATTCTTATCTTGGTATTTGTAGAGTGTGGCGGGTGCAATATTTGCATAAAGTGTAGCTTCTAAATCTGTACAACCTAAAGAAAAAGCTTCCTCTAGTTTTGCTATAACTTCATTTGTCATCTTAGTAGGTCTTGCCATAGCTTAAGTAAACTACTCATTCAGCTTGGTAAGGAATTTTTTGATAATAATTTGAGCAGTTATTTATAGCTAAACCGTTAAAGTACTTGCCGTTATTGGCATCCATCTTGCCTTGATAGCTATAGTAAGCTAATTGATTTGCCGCAGTTATTGCCTGCTGCTTAGTTTGTTCGTCAATGTAGTCCTTATAGGTTATTTGATTACTAGATTTCTGTGATTGATATACGGAATATAATAAATCTGCTGCTTGTACGTAAAGGTTTCTCTGCGAATTATTAAACCCTACGCAATCAAAGGCGCTTTTTTGAGGTGCAGAAGTTTTTGCCGGAATGTTAGTTTGCGTTTGCGGTGGCAATGTCGATGTCGATGGAGTTGTAGTAGTAATAGCTTCCTTGCTTTTTGCTGCATTAGCGGCATTAATACTTGCTTGCTGCGCCGCCTTAATACGCGCATTTGCACGGTTAGTATTAGAAATAAGCACAAAATTAAATGCACACACGCTAAGTAAAATTAGTAGAATTGCTCCACCAATCAAGTACTTACCATCCGGTATTTTTATAACAATTTTCTTCACATTCACATTATATACTTAAATAATCAAGTGGCCTGATATAGCGATTATATAGTTAACGCCCCTGATGTATAATCTGATTATGAGCAAAGGCATGGATAAACTAATCGTGGTACTTGTGTGGGCTACGATTATAATAGTAGGCTTGGCTATTTATATCCCAAAGCAAAGAGAAAATAATAATAAGCTAATGGGTAAAACTTGTGTTGACCGTGTTAGCAGGCTCTACGCTCCACATAAAGAAGATAACGAGCAAAGTGCATACGGTGTCCTTGATTTTAAGACTGCATACGCTGGAGAAGTAGACGCTAAAGTTCAGTGTATTGTCCAACATCCACTAAGTAATTAGTCTCCTGCATGGTGTGCTACGTGCTTTTTTGGAAGATATCCAAAAAAAGAAGGCTCTTTTTAAATGTGCTGAACCATGAGCGTATACTCGTAACTGATAGGAGAGTGTAATGGTTAGCACTACCAAATCAAAGACATCTTACCCTAAAGTTCTTAGTAGAGTACTGATACTCGCAGCGGGACTGATTATAATTGTCGGTCTATTCCTTATAAACATCGCTCCCTTCAGAGCATTCGGCGGTGCAATATGGCTCAAGAGTGGGCCGCATTATATGGGTGGTACGCAGATAGTTAGTCGTACAGAGCAATTAAATGTTCCTCAGGAAACCGCAATGGCTGAGAAAATCAAAAGCGCCACGCCAAGTTGTGACAGTACTGAAAATGGTTTCTGTCAGATGAGCCCGGGCGAATACGTTATGAAAACATTAACTAAGTCGGCTGTAGCATACGTTCCTGGCACACCGGATAGACAGGAGTTAATCGGATATTGTACATGGTGTAATGACCAAAGTTGGTCACCTAGTTGCGCTGTTGGGCGTGGTGCTTGTTCCTATCATCGTGGAGTTGCTTCTTATAACGTACCTCGGTACAGGACTATTGCAGGCACTGCTGCCGTACAGGCACAACCAGCGGTTTACGGCTATGAATCAAAGACGTACAAAGATAGTCCCGTATATAGTATTCCCACAAAGCCCAGTCTCAACGTAGTCGTTGGTTACTAAGAAGTGCTATGGCCAACATGAAAAGAACACGCAGCGGCTACATGCTTGATACAAACATATTTAACCATCTACTTGATGGGAAAATTCCATTAGAGAAAATACGCAACTTAAACGGGCCGATATATTACACCCATGTGCAACACGATGAAATTCTGTCGACTAAAGATAATTTTAGAAGAGATGCCTTGCTAGAAATTTTCACTAAAGTACTCAAGACGGACATCCCTACCGAAAGCACAGTCATCGGGGTGTCGAGAATTGGAAAATCTAAAATCCCTGGGCACAAGCTAGGCACAGAAACCGCGGTCTGGGATGTATCGAGGTGGGGAGAAGCAAAATGGGGAACCTATGGTTTATATGAAAGTATTAAGATTGCTCTCAAGACTAATAAAATGAGCAATATTAGAGATGCGCTAATTGCCGAAACGGCAATCGCAAACAAATTGATACTTGTAACAAACGATAGAAATTTAATGAATGTAGTTAATAAATTAGGAGGTAAATCAGTTGGCCTTTGAATAGTTTCTTGCTCATGTCTCTACTCTATCTGCATTAGCCCATTTTCGGATAATTGATAAATAAACGTATGGCCACCAACATCATTTTCGTTTTTTGCCGTATCGGCAATAGCATCTTTAATTACTTTAATCGCCTTATCTTTAGGCATGTCTTTAGCGGCATGTTTTTCAATATATGGATAAGCTTTTCTGTTATTGCCTACTACTAGCCACGGCTCATCGTCAGCGTAATGATATATATTCCCTTCGTGTTGAAAAATCATTTGTTTACCTTCATCTACTCCGGTTTTATCATCTACATATCCGGCTATGAAAAAACTAATCCCGAAATCTGGGTGGTTTAATCTATCGGCATACATTTTAGGTATATATCCCTCTAAAGCCTTAGCTAACGAGGTCAAACTAGTTGGTTCTGACTTTCTAATAGAGGCTCTTATGTCATTAATAACACTATCGATACGATTTAACATGCCTCCAGTAATGCCCACGACTATTTTAGGAGCTACTTGGAATATTTTAGGCTGGTCGGTCTCAGGTCGACTTAGTATCTGCGAATATCCCAAAGTGACTTTTGCTAAACCGTCACTTCCAATAATTAGGCCATCTTTTGTTTCAATGCCAATAATCAGCGTCATAGAAAAATTAAGAATTCTTTCACCTACTATTATTGTACCCCTCACTGAGGGAACTCTACCTGTTATCACTGTTTAGTCGCTTATGTAATGAGATGCTTTGCACAAGGTTCTATTACTTACTGGTAGTAGTCAATTTCCTTAAATCACCCTGGCTAGAGAATAATCGGTACCAAGTGCTAAACTGTTCGAAGAGTTGGTTCCAATGAATCCCAGCCAAGTCCACCAGAATTGTCTTTAAAAATTCGCGATCTGTGGGTCTCTATAAAGATTCAACTTTGAGAACGCCTGAGCTGCTATCGAGTAGACCATAGCCGCCTTTACCATTAAGAATGCTCGGCCAGGTGGACGGAATTATCTGTAAATGGCCCTTCCGAGCAGTCCGAAATCTTAGCCTCAGTAGGCGTGTAAATTTTTTATTGTGTACATGACCAGCTAGTACCCGGTATATCTGACTGGAATTTAAATGGGGCAGAATCTTTTTGCAAAGTACAAATGGGTCATGCCCTATAACTATTAGTTTGTCCTGGCTGCCTATTTCATTAGCAAGCATTAATTTTTGCTGTTCGCTCAATTCCTTAATAATATTTGCAACTTCATGGTCATGGGTCTGCGGCCTAACTCGCGATAATTCTGTATTTATAAATACAAGCGTCCAGGGACCTAATTTGTCGGTATAGAAAGGTTTGCCAAGCAATCTACTGCCATTAGTAAGACTGCTATTATTTACGCCGCCAATGCGTTTAGAAAACAGTCGGCCTAGTTTAGATGCTTCGTGATAGCCAATGTCATGATTACCCCATCCATATAACTTTCTGGCACGTGGAAAATACAAGTTGACCGTTTTTTCATACTGTTCAAATTCTCTTATGGATGCTTCGTTACATATGCCCGACTCGTTATTGCCCGCAACTATATCTCCGCAGTGGATTATTGTAGTTATATCAGGATATTGGGCTTTAACTTTTGCCAACACCAGTTCAAATTGCCGTTGAGTGCGTCTATCAATAGCTTCTAAATATGAAGTAGCTTTTCGCCTGCCCCGTGGGCCAAATTTTATAAGCATGTTCAGCAAGCCAGGAAACCATTTTTGTTGTCCGATTTTACTATTAAAAGAAAAATGAGTGTCGCTGAGCACCAAAGTATCTATTGCCATTTGCTTGGAGTATAGCAAAGAATTTAGCGCCTTTTATTTAGGAAGCGTCGCGTTTGACGAAAAGATACCAGGCTACCAGCCAGCCGACGACCAGGTATACCATAAAGACCAGGGCGGCTTTGCCGGGAGATAGGTGGCCGGCGTTCGGTCCGCCTTGCTGTGCCTCAGGCGAAGCCAGTACTTGGTTCAGAGCTGAGAATGGCAGGTAAACGGTATTTTTCTTGAGTAATAATCCGGCCAAGGCTTCGACGGGACCGGGAATCAACAAAAAGGCCACAATGGCACCAACTTGGTTTCGAATAAGCCCGGCGAACAATAGGGCCATCATGGCCATACCCCAGCCATACAGCAAATTATGCCAAAGCAGAGTACCTACCTGGAGAGTCTGCGGCGCTAAGTGATGACCGGCCAAATGTATGCCCAGGCTGGCAACAAGCGGCGATAGAACCGATACAATTAGCGTTACTAAGATACTAAAAACGCTTACTGCCAATACCTTGGCCAGCAGAACCTGCGTGCGGCTTTTGGCGGCTGTTAATGTATAGACAATGGTGTTGTGGCGATATTCATGGGTGAGTAGTAGTAGACCGACCAAGCCAATAAAGGCCGCCAGGGCACTAATGGCCTGGGTAACCTGACTGGCCAGGTAATCCGGTCTCAGCAGATCGGGCGTTACAGCTCTAATACCCTGCGCGTAAAAAGCAAAGATGCCTAAGGCCGCCAGGCAGATCCCCAGAATGTAGTAGGTAGAACGGACGCTCAGGATTTTGCGGAATTCGGCTTTAAGCGTGCCCATCATGACTTTTTACCTTCCTTGGCGTGG
This sequence comes from uncultured Candidatus Saccharibacteria bacterium, assembly GCA_964562505.1. GTDB lineage: Bacteria > Patescibacteriota > Saccharimonadia > Saccharimonadales > CAZLTB01 > CAZLTB01. Next base: position 3,205 of record CAZLTB010000022.1, on the reverse strand, counting down.
TACTCTTCGCTGCCGGCCGTAATTTCCAAGAAGACTTCTTCTAAAGATGGTGCCTGGTTAGTAAGTTCTAAAACTGGCAACCCGGCCGTAAAGGCTATTTGTCCAATGTCATCAGTTTTCATGCCTGATACCAGCAAGCCACCCTTGTCTTTTGTGAACGATGCTGAACGATCTTCCAATAATTTTTGCAACTTGGCCGTGTTTTTGACGCGTACAAATGTGGCCGCTTGGCCGCTGCCGGCAATCAGGTCCTTAACAGAGGTGTCCGCAATCAACTTACCCTTGCCTATAACCACAACATTCTCGGCCATCTGCGACATTTCGCTTAGCAGGTGACTAGACACAAAAACGGCGTGGTCGCCGCGGGCATAATCTTTTAGAAAATCACGCAGCCAGGCAATACCCTCGGGGTCAAGTCCGTTGGCCGGTTCATCCAACAGCAGATATTTAGGCTTGCCTAAAATAGCCGCGGCAATCCCCAGCCGCTGGCTCATGCCCAGGCTGAACTTGCCCGGCCCTTTTTTGGCAACATCGCGTAGTCCAACAATATCCAGAACTTCGTCGACGCGGCTGGCCGGAATATGTCCGGCGTCGGCTAAAATGCGCAAATGATTACGGGCTGAACGCGTCGGGTGAAAGGCTTTGGCTTCCAGCAGTACGCCTACTACGCTGGACGGCTGGGCGTAGCTGGTAAGCTGTTTGCCGCTGTATTGTGTTTCGCCTTTGCCGCTGGCCAACCCAAGCATTAGACGCATGGTAGTAGATTTACCGGCCCCATTAGGCCCCAGAAAACCGGTGACTTTACCGGACTCAATTTCAAAAGAGATATCATCCACCGCCAGTTTCTTCTGAAAACGCTTGCTGAGGTGAGAAACTTTAATCATGTTCTCTCACTATACAAGCATTGGTTCAGATAAGTCCATTAGTTAGTAAAATACGCCCCCTATGATCTGTTACACTGGTTTTATGAGTCTAAAGAAACTGGACGCCGAAACGCTAAGAGCGCACAAGGGTATTAGTTTTGTGGGCGTTACGACAACCTTCTTCTGTTACGACGGACAGGGCCGTTTATTTATGGGTAAACGCAGCCAAAATGCGCGGGATGAGCGCGGAGCGTGGGAAATTGGCGGCGGTGGACTAAAACACGGTGTTACGCCTTATGAAAACATCAAGCGAGAGATAAAAGAGGAGTACGGCGGCGATGCACTGCAGGTTGATTTCCTGGGCTACCGCAATGTACTTAGAAAACTGGACGACGGCACCCTGACACACTGGATAGTGTTGGATTTTGCAGTCAAAGTTGATCCGAAACAAATGAAAAATAATGAACCAGACAATATTGACGAAGTCGGTTGGTTCACCAAGGACAACCTGCCCAAGCCGCTGCATTCGCAACAAGAACCCTACTTCGCTCAGTACGCCGAAAAACTCGAGCCCTATCTAAACACTGATAAGAATATTTAACATTTCTTGTGATGACTTTGCGACCATTAGCTGTTCACGCAATTCCTTGGCGCCATCAAATCCATTGATATAAATTTTGCAAAACTTATTTAAAGAATGGACTTTGCGGCTGCTGTCCGGCCAGGTTTTAGCAAAAAGCTCTATATGTTTTTTGTATAGGGCAATCCGCTGCGCTTTAGAATAATTAGCCCACGGGCTTTTAGCTGCAAAGACAAATGGGTCCTGAAAAACACCGCGGCCAATCATTATTCCATCCAGGCCATGCTGCTTTGCTAGTTTCTGGCCTTGAGCCCGCGTCATAACATCGCCATTGCCGACAATAAATGTGGCGGGGGATAGAGTGTCGCGTAGCTCGCGGATATGCCCGATGGCCGCCCAGTCGGCTGGCACTTTGCTCATTTGCGATTTAGTCCGGCCATGTATAGTTAACATGTTAAGTTTCTGTTTTAAAAGTAGCTCATGCCAACTGTAATCAATTTCGCTGTAACCGAGTCTGGTTTTAATAGAAAAGGGCAGGGAACCACTCCCCTCTTTTGTGGCCTGCATCACTTCGACTGCCCTGCCCCGGTTCTCCGGCAATATAAAGGCGCTGCAGGCCCCGTTTTGGACCACATTCTTAATTGGGCAACCGAAATTTAGGTCTACCCCGTCATAGCCCATGGCACGGACGTCTTTGGCCGACTTATAAAAATTCTCCGGGTTAAGCCCCCATAGCTGGGCAATTAACGGCTTCTCTTTTTTGCTAAATTGCAGCCGTGGCAAGGTGGCTTCCCTACCCTTGCTCTGCAAAGCGTCGACGTTTACAAACTCAGTAAAAAATAGATCCGGCGGAGCGATATCTGCAACTATCTGCCTAAACACCGTATCGGTGACATCGTCCATCGGCGCTAACACAAAGAAAGGCTTAGGCAGATTTTGGATTAAGATCATTGGTCTGTTTCTAATAATTCGGGCTGGGCACTCTCCTCTAGTTTGGCCAAGCGTTTTTCAGCCCACATGTACTTAGAGCTAAAGATATTGCGCTTTCTTTCAGTGTAGACCAAGCCTACATCAGTCAGCCGCCGGGCATAGCCAACGCGCTGAGGCGATTTGATTAAGCTATACCGCATTGCTCCCATGGCACGTTTGCGTGTTTCGTTATCCCAACCAAGCTCATCAGCCATAACGTTGAACATATTTTCAAAAACAAACCGGTCAACATAATTTAACCGGGCGAGTACTGTCGATTCGTAACCCCTATTCAGACCTGACGACTTCAGGGCTTCTTTAACCTTTTTCAGTTCGCCGATACCATAGTCGAGTCCGCTTAAAACACCTTCTCTTTTCTCAAGATATCCGCGTAGTGTTTCAGTTTGAGACTTGCCAGCTTTAACGGCGCGGCGATCTGCGTTGGTGTCGCCTCTCTTAATACGGCTGTTTTCAGTTTTTTCACCAACCCGTTTAGTAAGGTGGTTTACCGAACCTGGTACCGCTTCTGCTTCGAAGGCATTCACTGCTACCCCGTTTACTGAGCGGCTTTTTGCACGGGCGGCGGCTGTAAAGAGAACTTCACGGAAGCTTTCTGGTGTTACTAAGCCTAAATCAGATTCGATAAATGAATCCAGCGCGACCTTACCTAAATGCACTTCATCAAGAGCTGCACCATAAGAGCGACGGTCTTTCATATCAAAAGTCGCTTGCGGTTGGCCCGCATCAAAAGCTTCTCCCTGCCCTGGACCTGGAAATGGCTTTGCTTTAGCCA
>CAZLTB010000021.1:0-9929 GCA_964562505.1 uncultured Candidatus Saccharibacteria bacterium | reverse complement strand
CCGAGATGACAACCTGGCGATAATCCCCAGGTGGGTGTCCGCACGCTCACACCACGGTGTGATCGAATATTGAACTCCCTAATGATAAATATTCAGATTATCATTATTCGGCTGCCCAGCAACTTTATTATATAGCCTCGCGCCGAGATGATCTATTCATTAATAGGGCTGGCTCATCTCGGGCTCGTCATATATTTCTTGCTGATCGCTCGAATTATACTGGAATACCCAGGAGATGAAGCAAACCAGTGTTTGCATAGACTATAAAGGGCCCTATTATAGGCAAAAGAATTATAAGAAATAGTATGAGAGCTCCGAAACCCATCATTTCTATCCTGTACATCACCTTTTGCAATGGCTCAGGAGCAAATGCATATAAAAGACGTGAACCATCCAGAGGAGGAAATGGAATCATATTAAACACAAAAAGGGCTATATTGATTTCAATAAAAATAATAAGAGCATTTAAAATACTTAGCTCAACAGTAGGTGGCAAAAGATGGATTACGCCTGCCCCAGCCAACGCCAAGAGTAAATTAGTCAATGGGCCCGCTAGACCTACCAGCGCAGCTCCGTATTCGTCATACTTAACACGTGCTGGATTAAATGGAACTGGCTTGGCTGCTAATAAAGGCACCTTAAACACAATCAGAGTAATGAGCGGCAGTAACAGAGTCAAAAAAGGGTCTATATGCCTCAATGGGTTAAGGCTTATTCGCCCTTCCCTTTGCGCCGTATCATCTCCCAGCCAATATCCCGTAAAGGCATGCATTGCCTCATGAAGAGTAATCGAAATTACCAGGCTTATAAAAACAACCAGTATAGTTGAACCATTTGTATCTGTTAACATACTGCTTTAGTATAGCAGCCATTCTTGACCTTACAGATAAAAACAGATACAATGACGCTCTATGCAAAGAAGTGATCTTACTGGCAAAGGCAAGCAATTTGGCCATAATGTTAGCTTTTCTCAGCGCCATACCAAGAAAGTCTGGAAGCCCAATCTTCAAATGAAAACAGTTGTTGTTGATGGCAAGAAAGTGAAGCTCAAAATAAGCACTCAAGACATTCGTACTCTGAAAAAGAAAAATCTTCTCTAAAATTTCCCTCAAATACTATTAACAAGTTTTGGCCAGGTAGCTTGGTCCTACTGTCGCTCTAAGACTATAAGTTGTGTTATGTCACCCAGTTCGCCTGGCTTCAGCTTTAATTTGGCTACGGTCTCGCGTGGCTCCATGGCGAGGCCTTTAAGAGCTTCATCAAGAGATTGTTGGGGCACAGGATACTTAATTGTTTTGTCGTTATAATGAGTTGGTATTACTATCTTTGGTTCTATCTCTTTGATAATGTGTAGTGCACCCGCGGGATCTAAGGTGAAGCCACTACCTCCTACTGGAATAAATAATACGTCTATTGTACCTAGAGACTCCAGTTGGCTATCGCTTAGCTCAGGATAAATATGGCCCGTTATAGCTATACGAACATCACCAGCAACTATCTTATAAATTGTACTTGTCGTCTTGTCAGCTTCATCAATATGACCTCTTGCAGCAATGCCTTGCAGGGATATGTCGGCAACCTCGTATTCACCTGGCTGGTCCACAAGCAGCTTAACTTCTGCAGTTGGAGTACTATGTAGTCCGGTGAACAAAGCCACTTCACCAGTCTTGGTGACTGATTTCAGACCCAAATCAGTTAAATTATCGTCTACTATAATAGTTGCTTTTTTTGTACTGATTTTTAGGCAGTTGGCTCCAAAAAACTGTAGTTCCACTAGTCTTCCTCCTCTGTTTTCTTATCAGATTTATCTGCTTTTTGAGTTTTTGGTTTAGGTGTCAAAGCGTGGTGTTTATCCAGAACTAGTTGTTTCTTTGAGCCTAGAACCATTGATAAGAAACGATCATTTACTCTTTGCCTGTACTGAAACTCTGGCAGCGGTATAACTGTATAACGTAGTTCCTTGCCTTCTTGCTTTTCCAGTTCAGTCATAAACTTCGTTAATTTAGTCTGGTTCACATCGCCAACTATGAGGACATCAATGCCGCTGGTTTCGTCCCGAGTAAATTGACCCGTGTAGAGCACAATCTCTACATTACCTATGCTCGTAATGTCATTTGGGCTTTCATCTTGCTTGGGCTCTTTAGTAGATTTAATCGCCCCTCTATTAAATATAGTCGCCAGTGGTTTATAGTATTCGTAATTTTGATCAACTTCGTAGTACAAACGGTTATTGTTGGTGTCTGAGGATATGATCCCAATACTCAAAAGATTGGCCAGTTCGCGCCTGACTGAATTGATCTGTTCATCGATTTTCCTAGTAATTTCTCGAACATAGAATGAACGGTTAGGATTACTGTAAAAAAGCTGCAACAGCTTTACTCGTGTCTTCGAGCCAAACAATTGTTCGATCATGTCCTCATTGTAACAGACACGAACTTAATTACTATCTTAATTTGTTCAATTCTGTTGTAGCAATATCTACAATTTTATTGGGGTCATTTTGCCATTGAATACGTTTATTACGCTTAAACCAAGTCCGTTGTCGTTTAGCTAAATCGAGGTCATTTTTGATGAATAAAGACTTTGCCTGCTCAAGGTCAATTTCTCCTAAAACATAGCTACGGAAAGCTTTATAGCCTGGTGCTTGAAGCGCTGGGGTGGCCCAACCATATCGCTTACCTAGTCTGCCAACTTCTTCTACTAGCCCATGCTTAATCATCTTATCTACTCGTTCGGCTATACGCTTTTTAATAACTTCTTCAGGTAATTGCAGACCGAATATAAGAGTGTTGGACCGCAATTTTTGATTCGGTATAAAGTCTCCTGAACGCTTCAGATGCCTTGGATTTTGCTCGTCGCGTTCAGAACCTTTAGAACTGAACTGATAGCCAAATATCACTGAATTTATATATAGTCCACTGCCACCGACAAGTATTGGCACTTTGCTACGATTAGAAATGTCATCAATCGCCTTCTCGGCCAATCGTTTGAAATCAGCCACTGTAAATTTTTCGTCAGGTTCAACTATGTCTAGCAAATGATGGGGTACATGTTTTTGATCTGCTTTTGTTGGTTTGGCTGTGCCAATATCCATACCTTTATAGACAGTGCGAGAATCCGCGCAGATAATTTCGCCATTAATTATTTCTGCTAACTTCAAAGCTGCTTCGCTCTTACCGCTTGCTGTCTGGCCTACAATTACGATTAAGGGCGCCATAGGGCCACATTCATGTAGACTTTGTAGTTATTAATATTCACTCCCTCGGCTTCTAGTGCCTGCTTGTGCCCTTCAGTACCTCCCGGATAACCTTCAGCTAAACTCCCGTCTTTCTTAACCACTCTTTGCCACGGTAAGTCAGGATCACCGAAGTGAGCTATACCACCGACAATCCTGGCCGCTCTTGGATTTCCACACAGAGTCGCAATCTGACCGTATGTCATAACTCTTCCTTTTGGAATTTGAGCTACAAGTTCACAGACACGTTCTTTAAATGCACCGTGAACTTCAAGCATAGCTACAGAGATGTTTTAGATACGCGGGATTTGGCTTCATTAGCTACTGTTTTCAGAAACTCAGAGATACCGTGCTCTTTGTGTGATTTTTGGACTTCCATGTCACCGCGTACTCTAGGCACAACTTTGTCAGTCTCAATTTCTTTTTCGCCAATTACTACTGTGTATGGAACTTTCATAATTTCGGCGTCACGAATCTTTTTACCTACGGATTCATTATGGTTGTCTACTTGAATGCGCAAACCAAGCTCCTCAGCCTCTTTTACCAGCTTATCGGCGAACGCCACTGTCTTCTCTTCCTGATTCACGGTAGCTATTCTTACCTGTTCCGGTGCCAGCCATACTGGGAATTTACCAGCAGTGTGCTCAATATAAACAGCTAAGAATCGTTCAATTGAACCGAGTAATGCACAGTGAATCATGACAGGTTGTTGTGAACTACCGTCTTCTGTTGTGTACTCCAAACCAAAGCGTTCGGGCTGCACAAAGTCGAGCTGCACAGTTGCGACTTGGTGTTCCCGACCAATAGCATCTGTAGCCATAAAATCAATTTTAGGCCCATAGAACGCGGCTTCACCATCCTGTTCGAAGTATTTTAGCTTATTAGCAATGACCGCATTCTTAAGCTGCTCTTGAGCGCTGGCCCAAAGTTCTTTTGAGCCCAGATAAGCATCACTGTCATCCCTATAGGACAAACGCACTCTCAAGTCCATGTTTACTGTCTTATATAGCTCCTGTGCCGCCTCCAGTAAGTTATGGATTTCTACTTCGATCTGATCCTGACGACAAAAGACATGGCTATCGTCCTGCGTAATGGCTCGGACTCTGCTAAGACCTCCTAATTCCCCGGTTTTCTCGTCGCGGTAATCTGTTGTGGTTTCGAGATAACGTATTGGTAAATCACGATAGCTGCGTTGTCTGCTGGCATAAATCCTCGTATGGTGCGGACAATTCATTGGTTTCATCGCTAGTTCATCGCTAGTTTCCTGACTTTTAACTAGAAATAGTTCGTCGCCAAACTTTGCCCAATGCCCTGAGGCTTTATAGAGATCTTTCTTAGTTATATGAGGCGTCCACACTTTTTCAAAGCCATACCGTTCACGTAAACTGTTCGAAAACTTGGCTAGTTCATCACGCAGTATAGTCCCTCTCGGAGTGAACATAGGTAGTCCTGAGCCAACCATGTCAGAAAATACAAACAGATCCAACTCTTGACCAAGCCTTCGATGGTCGCGCTTTTTTGCTTCCTCCAACATTGTCAGATAGTCTTCGAGTTCCTTTGCAGTATCAAAGGCCACGCCGTAGAGGCGCTGCATCTGAGGATTAGTTTCTTTTCCACGCCAATAGGCTCCGGCTATACGCATCAACTTATATGCCCCAACTTTGCCAGTCGACTTCACATGTGGTCCGCGGCAAAGATCGGTAAAATCGCCGTTCTTATAGAAAGATACTGTCTCAACTGCACTGTTACCTTCAGTAATGGTACCTAGTTCTTCCGGATCAAGTTCCTTTTCCAGGGTAGTACCAGCTCTTTTAAGATCATTTAGCAGTTCTTCTTTGTAGGGCTGATTATTTTCCTTTGCCCAAGAGATCGCCTTGTCTATTGCCAGCTCGGAATGTTCAAAAGGTTGGTCTTGTTTAATGATTTTAGCCATTTCAGCCTCAATCCGATTAAAGTCCTCTTCGGAAATCTTAATTTTTCCAAGATCAATATCATAATAAAATCCGTTTTCAACCACTGGACCGACACCGAGTTTAGCTTCTGGCCATAAAGTTGTAACGGCAGCTGCCATTATGTGTGCTAGGCTGTGGCGCATCGGTTGCAGCTCGTCTGACTGATTCATGATTACTCCTTTATTTAGAAAACGCGCCTGATAAGAACTAAGGAAAAGTACTTATTTAGCGCGTCTCGGGCCCAAAATATGTGTCGTACAATTTTTCGGGCGGTTCCACCGGACATTTCACTTATGATGCACGCGTATTTCGTCACGCCGCAACCGTTTACGAAGCTCCGTAGGTGGTTAGGCTACATCGACACTTGTCTTCAGTATAACACCTCTGTTAAGTGAAGCAAGTCGCCTATAAAAAACGGTTGAATACTCTCGCAATGGTATTCAACCGTGCCCACCGAGGGAAAACCTCTCCCAAAACTTCACCAGTACAGAGTATGTTAACACGCTAGTACTATTATACTAGCATTTTAGTATTGTCATTCTTACATTTATCCTGTGGAGTTTGTGTGGATTAGTTATAGCTTACAGATAAGAGATCTGTGCATAGCTTTCACTTTTAGGTTCGGTTTGCTATCCTTTACCTGCTCTTATCCAAAATTCTAAACCAAGAAGTGGCTTTGCCAATTCGACTGTTTAGAATTTTGAGAGGAGGAAGCGACTAGAAGTTGTAGCTAAAGCAAAATTTTTGCTTTAGCGTAAGCTGACCGTCGATTCCGACGAGGGCGATTAGCTCATTTGGCTAGAGCGCTTCCTTGACGTGGAAGAGGTGAGAGGTTCGAATCCTCTATCGCCCACCATCTTATAAATTTTTTCTATACCTCTCACAGATACGTTCCAGATAACGAATATTGTGTATTGAGACGAGTGTACCAGCGAGGCTGTCCCCCACTTTAAACTGTTGGCGAAGAAAAGCTCTGCTGTATTCAGCTTGGCAAGTTGTGCAATCACATTTAGGGTCAATCGGTTTTGAATCTGTTATAAATTGAGAATTCGTTAGATGGATTTTCTTATCTCCTGTAATCCATGCTGTTCCATGGCGGGCATTGCGGGTTGGTAATACACAATCCAGCATATCTATGCCTCTTTCGGTTGCATGACGTAGGTCAATGGGTTCTCCAACTCCGAGAAGAAAGTGCGGACGGCTGGAATCATCATATAGAGGGGCTAAGAAATCGAGCATGCTGTGCATTTCTGCCCTGGTCTCTCCAACGGACAAACCACCAATTGCAATACCGTCAACCTCAAGACTCTGTACTATTTCAAGGCTCCTTTTTCGAAGTTTTTTATCCAAACCGCCTTGCACTACCCCAAATAACAGAGGCCGTTCTTTAGTTTTCATGTTTTTTGTAAGCCTCTGGAACTCAGCCAAACTGCGTTCGAGCCACCTATGTGTCCGTTCAAAGGCCTCCGTTGTGCGGCCTCTACCCTTCTCATCCAGGGCTGTAACATCATCAAAAGCCACCATCATATCCGAGCCTAGAGATAATTGAATCTGGATAGATTTTTCGGGGGACAAAAAGATAGCATCTCCAGTAGCCGGATCTTTGAAAGTCACCCCTTCTTCAGTAATTTTACTAATGTGGGCCAATGAAAAGACCTGAAAACCACCGGAATCTGTAAGTATAGGAAGAGATTGATTAGTAAAAGCATGGAGTCCGCCCAATTTAGCGATAGTCTTTTCACCCGGTTGCATATGCAGGTGGTAGGTATTAGCCAAGACTACTTGAACCCCCGTAGATTTGACTTGCTCGGGGGTTAGGCCCTTGACGGCACCTCTTGTACCATCGGGCATAAAAGTAGGAGTTAAGACTTCGCCGGCACGTGTTTTCAGAATGCCAGATCGGACTCCTTTTATAGAGTTATTTACGGAAAAATAGTCACTCATCCCTGTTATTGTACCATTTGAAAAAATATGCTTTAACATTATTATTGACATAAACAAGCTCTTACAATAGAATGCTCGGGTTAATCGGGAGGCGCTCAAACCTGAGTACCATTACCACGAGTTCGCTCGAGGGCTTTAAATTGTTCTATGAAGAATTAAATGCCTCGACGAAGTCAATCAGTCGTATTCGACGAGTTCGGCCAGCTTTCAGCAAATAAAGCAACCGGATGGAAAAGCCCTGGGAATATCTCAGGGCTTTTTCTTTCCCACAGAAATGCTGTACTTTTCCACTTTATTTTTTTATAGCGTTATGTCAACATATTGTCATGGTATGTGTATATTGCGGTGGCAAAACAAAAGTTATTAACTCGCGCGCGCAGAAACGATTGAACCAAAAATGGCGACGTCGGTTGTGTCTTAACTGCGGGGCCGTGATTACATCACTGGAACGCGTTGACACTTCTACTGCGCTGCAAGTATTGGACTCGAGCCGCTATAAACCGTTCTCAAGGGATAAATTGTTCTTGAGCCTATATGATAGCCTTAAGCATCGAAAAACGGCCCTAAGAGACGCCACAGCGCTTACAGACACAATTATCGCCAAGGCATTGAGCCGAATTAAGTCACCAGTTATTGAAAAAGAAGAACTATTTCTACTAACAACTGGGGTATTAAAGCGTTTTGATAAGGTGGCACTAGTCCATTATCAAGCGTTTCACCGCTATAAAGTCTAGACGATCTTTTCTTTAGAATCCGTAACTACAGCTTTTTCTGTCAGATCAAACTTACCTATATATTTACCGAACATAAGGCGTGTCTGGGAGTAAAGCGCCGAGAAGGAGTTGTAAGCTACGGTGGTTACGGGCAGCATCACCCACTGAAGCAGCATAAAGATTGAGCGACGTTTTTTGTAACGGGCAGGCTTTGGGGGCAAAGTTTTAAGACTGAAAAACAGAGTAACAACGATTCCAATTAGAGCAATTGTCTGAATACGACTAGCGATTATTGGTAGTTGGTTTGAAGCATAGTCCTTAGGGTTGAAAAGTGCCGGTATAAACGCCGAAAAAGCTAGAATTAGAGGAGCCACAGCCCAACTGACATGACTTTCCAGCAGTCGGAATAACTTTAATGTCAGATCTAGTTTAGGTACTTTATTTGGCTTGAAGAACCCCGTTTCGACAACATAGGCCACGTCTGAGGCACCCCACGCCCACCGTCTTAGCTGTATGAATTGAGCTTTTAAAGTTTTCATATAGGTAGTTGAAAGCACTGCGTCCTGATAGATGGGTAAATAAATTGGGTAAACATTGTGATTACCGTCGTACGTGAAGTAAGTACGCCAGAATTGATGACCATCTTCGACAATTGTTCTTACGCTCCAATAATCGGTGTCTATTATGGTTTGCATACTCTGGGCATGTGACGAGAAATTACGGATCATGTGTGGGCGCAGGCTCAAAACAACATTCCAGAATGAATTACCTGTAGCAATTACCCTCATAGGTGCTGGAGCGTCCCAAATATTGTTGGTATACATCGGTATCGGTTGGAAAGAAACCCGGACTGGATCTGGCGCCACTGAATAGTAGTAACTAAGTGCTGATAAATATTTATGATGAGGTCTGTTATCGGCGTCAAGAGTCGTCACTACCACTCGCAACGGGTCAATATTATTTTTTTCTAGATATTTCCTCAGCTCCCTGCCAGCAAATGTTATGTTGCCTCCTTTACCGATAATCTCTCCGGGTTGATCGACATGTTTAGTCGCCAGAGTATCCATAAATTTGTCTCTATATTCGTCCATTAGCCCCTCAGCTTGAGCTTCGACCTCAGGACCGCCGCGCTCTTCGTAAGCCAACACCACCAATACCTTCTTCATATCATAGTCGGAGTCCAGTACAGATTGAATTGTTGGTTCTAAGACCTCCCGGCTCTCGTTCCAAGTAGCAACTATTACCGCGTGGACAATCTCACTTGGTTTAATTATTGGTTTTTCCTCTTGAAAGCGCCTGACATATTCATAGTGCCAGGCCGGAATTTGGCGATCGGGTTGATTGACTTTGGTGTTCTCCAACTCACTCAGCATCTGTGCCCATGGAAGTTTCTCGTGTTTTTTGATAGTCCTATAACCCTGCACAGCCCGTACATCCAGCCCAACTGACTTAGCAAACCAAAGTAACAAATAGCCCAGTATAAAGAAGACGCATAGACGGGGGCTGATTTGGCTCAAAACAACAGGTAACGCTAAAAGCCCCCACGTTACAAGACCAGGCAACATTTCAAAAAATCTATAGCGCTTACCACGATCCTCAGGATAAGGAATTTCTATATGTTTCATTATTTATTCACCGCAAAACGAGCAAAGCATTGCTAACTATAATGGATATGGTGATCAGTAATGTACCTAGTGCAAGCACAGTGATTGAGAATTGGCGTCGGATACTATAAACGCGGATGCTAAGTAAAGTATGAAAGATAAGTACAGTGGCAGAAAATATGATAAAGCTTATCAACGTGGTGGCATTGCCGCTCTTGAACGCACTTAGCCCAAGATTGTCTCGATATTGAATAATGTAGCCTTCTGATCGTCCGCTATCTAGTCTGAGTAAAATTAAAGCACTACAAAATAACGCCAAAAAGGTGTTAGCGCTAAGTAGTAGCAAGACCACCCGGTCGTGAAAGTATTTTTTTGGTATATGCATTCAGAACAAGTTTAAAGGTAAAAGTTAAAAGTATAAAGAGGCTGGTGCGAGTGACGGGAATTGAACCCGTTTCTCCAGCTTGGGAAGCTGGCATAC
>CAZLTB010000020.1:0-10456 GCA_964562505.1 uncultured Candidatus Saccharibacteria bacterium | reverse complement strand
GCAGGAGCACCTGCCCTAACAACGGTGCACCACCATCAACAGGAACTAGTAGTCCACCAGCGGCGGGCACTGATCCGCTTCCTCGTGGTTCTTTGGATTACGCTCCAGATCAAGCCGACTGTGGTTTTAAGGGTTGGGCAGTTGATGATACTGACCTCAGAAATCAAATACCCATCCATATCTATGTAAATAATGAATTCATAACTAATCCCAAAACAGCAAACGGCTGGTGGTACGCTAATTTACCTTACGGAAATGCAGGTGCACATGGTTTTCACGTGCCATTGCAAGAGAAATTTCGCACTGGAGGAACATTTAGTTATCAGGTATACGCTATAAATATACCTGATACTGGTCGTCATACTTTACTAAAAAGTGGAACGGGTACTTGTGATCCTTTGCCAATCGGTTCATACACTCTTCCGGGCAATAATCACATAACGGGTTGGGCTTTTGACCGCAGTCAATACGCTAATCAGCTTCCAATCGCAGTATATGTTACGGTTGGCGGCGTTAGACAAATAGTGGGTGGTGGCTGGCAATATGCTAAAGTCTACAGACCCGATGTACCCAATGCCTATCCAGAATTAAATGGTACTTCCAACGCAAATTATCATGGTTTTGATATTTCTTATTCCGCCTATTGTGGCAAAGGCACATTTACCTATGAGGTTTACGCTATCAATATCTATGACACCAACAGGAACTCGAAACTGGGCCAAGCCCAAACATCTTGTGCTGCTACAACTACGCAGGCCCCGGCTCCGCAACCTACAACATCAACTTTCGTTGGGGTTGGTAGCAACAAATGTTTGGATATCCCCGGCTCTAATACAAATAGCGGCAATCCGATACAGATATGGGATTGCAATGGTACAAATGCCCAGAAGTGGGTTGTAGGATCAGATAAAACTATTCGATCTGCAATAAATAATAACAAATGTCTTGATCTGGATTGGGGAAACACTACTAATGGCACAAAGATACAGATATGGGACTGTAATGGTGGCAATCCCCAGAAGTGGATCGCTGGCACTGACAGAATGATCCGTTTTGCCGCTAACACTAACAAGTGTATTGACGTTCCGAACTATTCTTCGACCAGTGGAACTAAGCTCACTATCTATGACTGTCACGGCGGCTCCAACCAATTGTGGAATCGCAGATAATTAGAGCTACAATAGTTTAGTCCCGTTTTAGCATAACAGTGAAAGCTTCAGCAGGAATATCTACTTTACCAAAACGTTTCATTCGGGCTTTGCCCTTTTTTTGCTTAGCTAATACCTTTTTCTTACGACTAACATCGCCGCCATATAAGCCAGTTGTAACATCTTTTCTATAAGCACTAATGTCCTCGCGAGCAATGAATTTACCGCCAATAGCAGCTTGCAAAGCAACCTGGAAACTCTGGCGTGGGATAACTTCTTTTAATTTTTCAACTGTTTCGCGGCCAAGCCCATTTGCTTCAGACCGATGAACCATAACACTTAACGCATCTACTCGCTCACCTGCTATATAAAAGTCCAGTTTTACCAAATCTTCCGCACGGTAATCGTCTAATTCATAATTAAACGAGCCGTAGCCACTGGTTACGCTCTTTAGTTGATCATAAAAATCTGTCAATAAGTTGGCAAGTGGTGCTTCAAAATCTACAACCGCCAATTGTGCGTCTACGTAACTAAGGTTTTTTTGCAATCCTCGCTTGCTGGAAATTAGCTGAATAACTGAACCGACGTAATCTTTCGGCGCAACGACTTCGCCTTTGATCCATGGCTCTCGGATCTCTTTGATCTTAGCTGGGTCTGGAAGGTCAGCAGCAGATTTGATGTCAACTTCTTCCCCGCTTAATAGTGTTAATTGATAATCAGTTGACGGATTTGTTACAACAAGCTCCAGATCGTATTCTCGTTCTAGTCTCTCTTTCACAATGTCCATGTGTAGTAGTCCCAAGAAGCCAATCCTTACACCGAAACCAAGCACTGGTGAATTTTCAGGAGTAAATTGCAAAGCCGAATCACTAAGTGACAATTTTTCGATAGCATCTTTAAGTTCCTGATAGAATTCGTTGCTCTCCGGAAAAAAGCCGGCGTAGACGAAAGGTTTTACGTCTTTGTATCCAGGCAGACTTTGAGTTGCTGGGCTATTAGCAAGCGTTACAGTGTCACCGACTTTAGCTTCACGAGTACTACGAAGATTTGTAACAATGTAGCCGATTTCGCCGGTTTTAATCTCTTTGATCGGTGTCATGGAAGGCTTTAGAAAACCTGTTTCAAGTGCAATACCCTCAGCATCAGTAGCCATCATTTTGATTTGTGCATTTTTTGTAATCTGTCCGTCGACTAATCTTAGGTACAAGATTACGCCTCTGTAGTCGTCATAATAACTATCAAAAACAAGTGCTCGCGTTGGTGATTCTGTATTTCCTTTTGGAGAGGCAATATCTGAAGCAATTCGCTCCAAAACTTTATCAACTCCTTCTCCAGTCTTGGCGGAAATTTGGAGGATGTCTTCCTTTTTACAGCCAAGAAGACTGATAATTTCAGCACTTACTCGATCAACATCCGCCGCAGGCAAATCAATTTTATTAAGCACCGGGATAATCGTCAGATCGGCAGCCATAGCCAGATATACGTTAGCAAGTGTTTGGGCCTGAATACCTTGCGAGGCATCAACAACTAAAATAGCTCCTTCACAAGCTTCCAGACTTCTCGACACTTCATAGCTGAAATCTACGTGGCCTGGTGTATCTATCAAATTCAGTTCATAGTCTTTATAACTCATTCGCACAGGTGCAAGTTTAATTGTTATACCCTTTTCTCGCTCCAAATCCATTTTGTCGAGTAGTTGGGCTTTCATGTCACGTTTATCAACCGTTCCGGTCAACTCTAGTAAGCGATCCGCCAGCGTAGACTTGCCATGATCAATATGGGCGATAATACAAAAATTCCTAATATGGGATTGGTCCATGCTCAGAGGATTATATCAGAGCTAGTATTCGAGCTTGATGGGCTTCAGGATAAGTTTCTTGAGTTTTTCGACCACAGGAGTAGCTTCTTCTAGGCCAAACAACAGTGAGATACTAACGTGGACCAACAATGTTACTCCAGCTATAGCACCAACCTTGAAGCCTAACGTAATAAGACCACGATCAGTTATCTTAAGCGGTAGAAGCGATACCATGATAAAGGCTGTTAGAATACTGAATCCTGTGACTGACAATATCCTAAGCACACCGCTCAAAAACTCCGCATTAAACAGTTTATGATCTCTTGCCAACATCACAACAAATAATATAGCCACTTCAACAGCCGCGACAATGGATTGGGCCATGGCCAGTCCTGCAATGCCGTACGAAGTTGGTTTTGACAAAAGATATGCTAGAACGATATTAAGTACAATTGTGAATAAAGACACGAAAAGCGGGGTTTTGGTGTCCTTCTGGGCATAAAACCAGCGAGATATGATCGAATAAATGATGCGGAAAAAGATAGCTCCGGCAAGAAAGCCGAAAACTAGCGCTATTTTGGGGGCACCAGTTGAAAAGATCATGCGAGCAAAATATCCGCGGGCAAAAAAACAAATAATTGTGACTGGTGCAGCTATCCAGATTAAAATTCGAAGAATTTGCAAAAATTCTTTGCGAAATAAGTCTGATCTTCCTTGAGCTAAACGATCAGTTAGGCGCGGAAAGGCCGCAGTAGAAATCGTCGTACCGATAATCAATATAGGTGTAGTGTGCAAAATATAGGCATTCTCATAAAAACTTATATTCCCTACGCCTAGACGTGTCGCTAAATTTGTCTCAACAATACTGTTGATAGAGTCGACGCCCTGATCAATAGAGCGAGGCGGCAACTGCCTTAGGATTAATTTAAAATCTTTACTTCTCCACATAATCTTTGGTCGCCAATGGAAATTTGCGCCACTTAGCCCAAAGAAAACAACAAACAGCTGAAGAAAAGCTCCTATTAAGGCTCCGAGGCCTAGCCCAATTAAGCCTATGTTATTGTGAAAAGCAAATACGCTAGCGATTATTGACAAGTTGTAAAACAGTGGCGCCATTGCAAAGAAGAAGAAGCGTCCAAAAGTTTGCTGCACACTAGTCAATATTCCCGAAATAGCGAACAATAACGGATTAAAAGAAATGAGGCGCATGATAATTACTGCGTTGTGAAGTTGTGCGGGAGGAAGTTTCGGTGCTACAACATAGTGCAAAAGTGGCTGGGCAAAAATGAACATGATGAGGCCTACTATCACCATAACTATAGATATAAGATTAAGTAGACTGTTGGATAAATCCCACACACCCTTGCGATCACCACGTTCTAAGTGTTCAGCAAGTATTGGCATAAAAGCCACTCCCAACGCTCCAGCAGCTAGTGTGAAAAAGAAAAAGTCCGGAATCTTAAAAGCGGCAAAGTACGCATCCGTGCTCTGCGGACCAACTAAAGGAAAGTTGGCATTGACCATCTTATAGCGCAAAAAACCAAGTATCTGACCGATTAAAGACACAGATATTAATAGAGTGGCTGCGCCACTTAGTCCTACTTTTTTATTTGCTCGAGTCAGCCAACGATTCACTAGCCCTTAATTATAGAGATACTAGAGATGATTTGGAATCTTATTTTCTTATGAAGACTTAGTACAACGTTGCGCTTTTGGGCATAACAGAGCCATGGAGAAGTTTGATAACCTCCTCGGCCTCGACGGTCTCTTTCTCAATCAGCCGATTTTTAAGCTCTTCTAGTTTACCCAAATTTGCCTTCACAACCGCTCTTGCGCGATTAGCAGCTTCAGTTATTAGGCTTTCGACTTCATCATCAATGACTTTGGCAGTTTCATCAGAGTATTGACGCTCGTGAACCATGCGCTCGATCATCATACCCTCTTCGACATGGAAGACTTGGTCTCGAAGTTTATCACCCATGCCCTGATTTACGACCATGTCTCTGGCTAGTTCAGCAGCTTTCTGCAAATCATTACCCGCACCGGTTGTTACACGATCGGATCCGTAGACAATTTCCTCGGCTACACGTCCACCCAACATACGTGCCAATATATCTTTATACTCGATAATGCTATGGTAGCTTTTGTCCTCCGGGGGTATGAACCAAGTTACCCCACCGGTGCCTCCACGCGGAATGATAGTGACTTTATGGACCATATCGCTATCGGGTAACACATGGCCAACAATAGCGTGTCCAGCTTCGTGATAGGCTGTAAGTTCCTTCTCTTTTTCACTCATAATCTTGGATTTACGCTCTGGGCCTATTGCTACACGTTCAAACGCACTTGTAACATCTTCCTGGGTAATCTCATGACGGTTGTGTCTGGCGGCTAGAATAGCGGCTTCATTTGCAATGTTAGCCAGGTCTGCACCGGATGAACCAGCACTTTTAGCAGCTAACGCATCAAGATCGATATTTTTCGCCAGTGGTTTCTTAGTAAAGTGTATTTTAAGAATTGCCTCGCGATCTTTTCGATCTGGCAAACCAATGTTAACGCGCCTATCAAAACGACCAGGCCTGAGTAGGGCTGGATCAAGAACATCCGAGCGATTAGTGGCGGCCAGTACAATTACATTGGTACCTTGCTCAAAGCCGTCCATTTCAACCAGAATCTGATTTAGTGTTTGTTCTCTTTCATCGTGGCCACCACCCATACCTGAGCCACGTCGGCGGCCAACAGCATCAATTTCATCTATAAATATAATGCAGGGGGCATTTTTCTTAGCTTTGGCGAATAGATCACGTACTCGCGAAGCTCCCACACCTACGAACATTTCAACGAATTCTGATCCGGAAATGCTGAAGAATGGCACGTTAGCTTCACCAGCGACAGCCCTTGCGAGCATAGTTTTACCGGTTCCGGGAGGACCTATTAGTAAGACACCTTTAGGAATCTTGGCTCCCACTGATTCAAACTTTTTCGGATATTTAAGAAATTCTACGACTTCCTGCAGGTCCTGTTTAGCTTCATCACTACCGGCAATACCCTTGAAATTGACTTTATCTTTTTCGTTGCCATAAAGTCGCGCTCTGCTCTTGCCAAAACTGAGCGCCTGATTACCCTGGCCCTGAGCACTCCTAAGCATAAAGAACAAAAGCAGTCCTATAAATGCTACCGGGAGTAGCTGGATACCAATATTTGCCCAGGTTGAGCCGGCGTTTGATTCCTGCTGAATATTTACTGTGACTTTACTGTAATCCAGGCCATCTTCTTTTAGGCTTGTCTGTGAATCTTTGCGTGATTCAATTGTTGCGCTTTTTTCACCCTTCTTAGTAACTTTGAGTATGTCACCGCTTACATCAATTTTGTCATATTGGCCTTGATTGGCATCCTGAATGACGGTGCTCAGAGGTTTTTGTTCTAGTTTTTGAGTATTGTTATGGTTATAAGAAAAGAGCGCTAAGCCAAATAAAACAATCAGTAAAATAAAGCCGAGGTTTTTTATACCGCGACGACGCGGAGAATTCCCACCTGGAAGATTTCGAAACGGTTTTTGGGGGTTCATATTCTGATATCCTTTCAGCCCATATACGAAGCTATATTATACAGAGTGAAACAAATCAATGCTAGCGCTCTTGTCCGCGGAGTGCCAATTTATTTTTTCCAATCTTTAAAATGTAGGACTTGTCGACGTCAGCCTGTTGACCGGGAGCAAACGTTTTTCCGACTGATACCAAGCGCTCGATTCCCTTGGATGATACATCTTTCACCTTATGGCGTCTGAGCCATTCAGCCATAACTTCGCGGGCCATATTGTGAGGCAACATGATAAATGTGTGGCGATCCAGTTCACTGGTAGCCGGCTGGAAATGCAAATAGTTAGCCAATTGGTGATCGATTTCTCGATTAGTATCATGAAGACTTTTTATAATTCCAACTAGCATTTGTTTTTGATAAGGAGAAAACTTTGGCAAAATTTTATGGCGAATATAGTTACGTAAATACTTTGTATCCTGGTTGCTTGGATCTTCTCTCCAGAGTAGCCTCTGATTCTTAGCATAATTAATAAGGTCGGATTTCGGCGTAAAAAGTAGTGGTCGTTTAACTATATCTGTAGATTTCAGTGACGTCAGACCTTGGCGGCCGGTACCGCGTAATAGATTAAGAATCGCTGTTTCCAGCATGTCGTCTTGGTGATGAGCGGTTATAATCGCACTGGCACCACTAGCCATTCGAACTCTGTGCAAAAAGTCATAGCGAGCCTTGCGTGCGGCCGCTTCGCTGGTGCCATGCCCAAGCTTAGCTTCATCGTAGACAAACTTCAGTCCATGATTTTTTGCCACACCTTGGACGAGTTTGCGATCAATGTTTGAGTCATGCCTAATGCCATGATCAAGATGCGCTATAATCAGTTTTAAGTCAGACTTCTGTCTCAGTAAATCCAGTAAACTCATCGAGTCCACCCCGCCACTCGCAGCCACTACGTAAGTACCTGGCTCTAGATCAATTTCCATCCCTTAATATTAGCAGTACTGGAATAACTTATGGATATTGAGACCAAGAATCTGGGTTTCGATCAAATAACGGAGCCTGGTAAGGGGGTATCGCTAACTCTGGTCTGTCTGCCGGCAAATCCTGCATTGTAAGAGCCGAAAATCCGATCGCCTTAATTCTTTTTTCTTTGTCCCCAAACTCTTCTGTAAATTTTTGCTCCGAATACCTTGATACATTTTGCATCCAAAACCTATTAATTTCTGCCTGAGCGTTGTTCTTTTTATTGCGCAATGCTTTTGCACTTTCTCTAAAATAAGAGCTGCCCAATAATAGCCTGACGTCTTCGTCTGGAACCCTAGTTGAAAAGGCTCGCTCATTAGTAGGATTATGATATTGAATTACGGTTTCAGCAGGCAAAACTGCTAGCTGGGAGGTTTCTACTACTCCAGGACCAGTGTAAGAAGGGGCGTAAATCAGATGCCATTTGTAGCCTTCTTTTTTAGATTCCCGCGCGTCAAATGAAATAGTGGCAATTGCACTTTCCGGGCTACGATTTTCATCTTGCGGACCAGAAATTTCCCCATCGTCTGTAACTCTTGCCTGGAATACTATTCCATGTCCTTGAGACAATAAATCTTCATTCATCATCAAAAACTCTGACGAAAATCTATAGAAAGGATTGAATTGAACAACTTCGGGTTTTGAGGCAACAAAAAAGCGGCTATCCGCCGCTTCTGGTGCTTCAATTTCTGGGGTTGCTGTGTTCAGTAGAGTTTGACTCATACTGAGACTTAAGTATAGCGCTTATGGGCAACAAAAATCAAACTTAATGGCATAATGAGTATCATGTCCGGTAAGAAGTCTTTGGTAGTTACAGTTTGTTCCAGTGCAAACTTCTATAAGCAAGCCGTGGAGATCCAGTCAGTACTAGAAAACACAGGTTACAAGGCCATTATTCCCGAAACTGCTGAGAAGATGAAAAAATCCGGCGATTATGATGCAAGTCATTACCGTACTTGGCTCACCGACTCAAATGATTATCATAAGAAAACTACTTTAATGAAAACTCATTTCAGAGAAGTCGAAAATGGTGATGTTTGCCTGGTGCTCAATTATGAAAAACGCGGTATCAAGAACTATATTGGCGGTAATGTACTAATAGAAATGGCATTGGCTTTGTATCTAAACAAACCAATCATTATCATGAACAATATCCCTGATAAGTCAGCTTATCTGGAGGAAATTATAGCCATGAATCCGATTGTCTTACATGGCAGTCAAGATGAATTGTTAAAAACCTTAGCTAAAATGACAAAAACTAACTAAGCTCTGCTGTAATGGCTTGAAACAAGGCCTCGAAGTAACCTTCGCCTTGTGGCGTATATTTTTCTTGTTTTTTAGCATCAAAAATTTCAGCCTTGAATTCATCGAGGTCTTTCCACTCAAGTGCTTCGACTTCGGATTTTTGCAAGTTGAAGCTAGTTTCTTCTTCCCGGCGAATGATATAAATCCATTTCATCTCATTTTCAATAATTCCGCTTGGGGCAGTAATATTTGCGTGTGTGACAGCCACAAACCTAAGATCATTTTCCTTAATGTCCAGTCCAAGTTCTTCCTTGGTTTCCCGCACCGCAGCTTCTAGAGGTGTCTCTCCTAAATCGATGTGTCCTGCAGCCGAAATATCCCAAAGATCTGGCCAGGTATTTTTAGTAATTGCCCGCTTCTGAAGTAATAACTCAGTTTTGCCATCTTTTATTCTCCAGATCCACACATGGGCTGCCCCGTGAAGTAAGCCTGTTCTGATATCCTTTTTAGCCGCACCCCTACTAGATATAGGCCGTCCTTGTTCATCATAAAGTTGCCACAATTCTTCCACAGACTCAATGATATCAAATACAAAATTTGTTACTGCGAAAGTGCCTGTAGTTGATTTTGGATTTCTGATGGTTGCGGAGCGATTTTGTCACCTGCTTTACGCAGTTTTGTGAATACTTCTGTCTCAAGCATTTGATTGTCACTTTTAAAGCTTGTGTCAATAAATCCTAGGCTTGAGCCTGACTTTTTTAATTGAATGAGTGCTGTTAAATCTATCTTCATTTTTTCAAAAAACATCTCAAGTGCTTGTTTAGATTCTTCGACAGAAGCACCAACCTGTTGACTTTGGATATTATTTTTTTGGGTAGTTACATAATCCAAACGTTGCTGTAACTGTGGAACAGAATCTCGAAGTAAAAGGTTGGCTGGATCTTCTATATATCGTAAAGATGCGATCGATGAATATGAAGTTGTTACACAATAAGTAGTAATGTCATTCATATATATAAATTGTTCAGTGCGTTTTATTACGTCCGAAGTTTTCTGAAAGTCTTCTTTTGTTTGTTTTGCTCCTGGTATTACAGAAGCCATGATAGGACTTTTGTATTTAGGTAATGTAGCTTGAGCTTTTTGGAACCCGCCTTGTAGCTCATTTATAGACCTGGTAAATTGTGTATCAACTGGCTCAACGTTATCAAATTTAGTAGAGGTAGCAGGGTGCCAGATATCTTTTGTGGTTACTTGACAACTATAGAGACGTGCAAATAATCCATCGCGATCGGTTACGAAAGTATTAACCTGAGAGGTGAAACTAGATAGTTCTGACGATTTTTTAAATTTCTGCAAATTAGCCTTATTTGTATCAGTAATTTTGAGGTCATGTGCATATGCAGCTCCTGCACCAATAACTAAAACTATTAACAAAAAGACCAAAAATAACCACTTTTTCTTACTGGGTTTACTCGGTGGTATCGGTTCAGTAGGTGTTATCGACTGCGCAGGAAGAGTTTGCGGTTCATTATTGATAATGTTTGGTGACGGGTTATCTGGATTCATGTTTTGATTTCAAATTAGCTTATCTTAAAGCAAGTGTAACTTACCTTTTATTGAGGCACAAGCAATTTAATCGATTCTGTAAATAACTTGGTAGCGGCGAGTGGATTTGAACCACTGACCCCAGGCTTATGAGTCCTGTGCT
>CAZLTB010000019.1:0-14547 GCA_964562505.1 uncultured Candidatus Saccharibacteria bacterium | reverse complement strand
TGATCTAAATTTGACTTCTGTAATTGGAGGCAACATGGTAAAGGTCGTAGCCTGGTACGACAACGAGTGGGGATATAGCAACCGACTTGTAGAAGTAGTTGCCGATGCTGGGCGCGTCTTGCATAAAAAAGAAGACCACTCCACACATCACGATTAATTATGAAAATTTATGTAGGTGCTGACCACAGAGGATTCCATTTGCGCCGGGCACTCATGGATCAACTAAAAAAAGCCGGTTATGACGTCCATGACGATGGCGATCAGAAGCTTGATCCACTTGATGATTATCCAGTTTTTGCTCAACGAGTTGTGAAAGATATATTGAGTTCTAAAGACCCAGATGTAAAAGGCATTCTAATTTGTGGTAGTGGACAAGGTATTTGTATAGCAGCAAACCGCTATAAGGGTATTCGTGCCGCTTTGATTTATGACACAAAGTCAGCGATATCAGCTCGCAATGATGATGATAGCAACGTAGCCTGCTTGCCGGCCGATATTCTGGAAGCTGATAAAGCTATAACTATAGTCAAAACTTTTTTTGAGACGCCTTTTGCAGCGGCACCTCGGTTCATCCGCCGAATAAAAGAAATGGATGATATTGAGTAATGGCTATTGTTTGTCCGACCATTACGGCTTATGATCCACACGAATACCGGGCACAAATAGAACGGGTGATGAGTTTTGCTCCGCGGATTCATATTGATCTGATGGATGGTGTTTTCGCGCCAACAAAATCGCCGTCGCTTGAGCAGATCTGGTGGCCCCATCACGTCGAAGCCGACCTTCATTTGATGTACAAGAGGCCGATGGATTATCTAAAACAACTTATTAAAATGAAGCCGCGCATGGTAGTGATCCAGGCTGAAGCCGATGTTCATCACATGCATTTTGCGAGCGAGCTTCACAAAGAAGGGGTTTTGGCTGGCTTGGCAATTCTGCAGGACACTTCTGTGGAAAGCGTCCATCAGATTATACATAGTTTCGATCACATACTGGTTTTCAGCGGTCACTTGGGTTATCACGGTGGTGTAGCTAACCTAGTTTTATTAAATAAGGTAAAAGAAATCTATGCTCAGCATCTGGATGTTGAAATTGGTTGGGACGGCGGAATTAATGGCGAAAATGCCGGAGCTCTGATTGGCAATGGCGTAGATGTACTCAATGTCGGAGGCTCTATTCAAAAGGCCGATGATCCAGAGGCTGCTTATGCTAAACTTATAGAGGTAGCAAAAGCTAACAATGAAGCAAAAACTAACATTCGAACAACTTGAACTAAAAGCCAACGCAATCCGTGAGGATATTATCAAGATGCTTGAACGTGCTGGTAGTGGCCATAGTGCTGGGCCTCTGGGGTTGGCAGATATATTTACGGCATTATATTTTGATATCCTAAAGCACGATCCTCGGAAACCGGATTGGGACCAGCGCGACATTTTACTGCTAAGCAACGGCCATTGTGTGCCAGTTCGTTATGCCACGATGGCCCACGCCGGTTACTTTGATAAAAAGGAGCTTATGACGCTCAGGCAATTTGGTTCACGTTTGCAGGGTCATCCCGAGCGCTTAAAATTGCCGGGCTTAGAAAATACCAGTGGGCCGCTTGGCTGCGGACTTAGCCAAGCTGCTGGCATGGCACTTGCCATGCGCATGGATAAAGATATGCATCGTTGGGTCTATGTTGTCATGAGCGATGGTGAGCAGGATGAGGGCAATGTCTGGGAAGCCGCGATGCTGGCCAGTAAATACAAGCTCAATAACATTATTGCCATAACAGACCGCAATAACATTCAGATCGATGGGCCAACTGAAGTAGTCATGCCCCTCGAAGACCTCAAGGGCAAATGGGAAGCCTTTGGCTGGCATGTAATTGAGATTGATGGTAATGACATTGAAGCTGTGATTGACGCCTGCGCTATGGGGCGGGCGATCGTTGAAAAACCGGTGATGATCATTGCTCATACTATTCCTGGTAAAGGCGTAGATTTTATGGAGTATGATTTCCACTGGCACGGTGCGCCACCAAATCACGAAGAAGCTAAAAAAGCACTTCATGAACTTCGTACCCTTCAAGGCAAAATTCGAGGCGAACACGAATGAGCATGCACCTAGTTGGTGATATCTTGGACAAAGACATCGTGAAAGAGCCGATTCGTAAAGGCTTTGGTCGTGGACTATTGGAAGCGGGCAAACAAAATGAAAACGTAGTAGCAGCCTGTGCAGATCTGACGGACTCCACTCAGATGAATTTATTCAGAGACGCTTTTCCGGATAGATTTGTCGAGATCGGTGTGGCTGAGCAAAACTTAGTTACTGTAGGTTCTGGCCTGGCAGCTATGGGTAAGATACCTTTTGTCAGCAGTTACGCAGCCTTTAGCCCAGGCCGCAATTGGGAACAAATTCGAACTACGATTTGTCTCAACGAACAGCCCGTCAAAATTGTCGGTTCGCATGCTGGTGTATCAGTCGGCCCTGATGGTGCGACTCACCAGATGCTGGAAGATATAGCTTTGATGCGCGTTTTGCCAAAAATGGTAGTTATAGCCCCCGGCGATAGTGTTGAAGCCGAAAAGGCTACAACTGCCATGGCCAAGGATACAAAACGACCTACCTATCTAAGACTAGCCCGAGAAGCTACGCCCGTTTTCACGACTGAAAAAACGCCGTTTGATATTGGCAAGGCCTACGTTTACGCAGAAGGAAATGATTTAACAATTGTCAGTACTGGCACCATGACTTATCAGGCTCTGGTGGCAGCCGAGCATTTATTCAAAGACGGTCTTGACGTAGAAGTTGTTCACTGTCCAACTATCAAGCCGTTGGATGCAGCAACAATCCTCAAAAGTGTTCACAAAACTAAGGCTGTAATTACAGCTGAAGAAGGTCAGATCAATGGCGGCTTAGGCGGGGCAGTGGCGGAGCTTCTAGGTGAGGAGTTTCCAGTACCCTTAAAACGCATAGGAATACATGACCGTTTCGGCGAATCCGGTAAGCCGGAAGAGTTATTGGAACACTTCGGCCTCACTGCAAAACATATAGCATTAGTTGCACACGAAGTAATATCAAGGAAAGACAAATAATGCCTTTGACACTACGCCAAATTAGAGAAAATTGTACTAAAGCCAGAGAAACCATGGCTCGGGCACGGACCGAACACTTTGCGCTAGGTGCTTTTAACCTTGATAACCAGGAAACATTGAAAGCAGTCGCTAAGGCCGCGGCTAATAAAAAAGCACCGGTACTGGTAGAAGTTAGCAAAGGCGAAGTAGATGCTATTGGACTCGACAATGTGCGAGACATGGTCGAAAACTACAAGGCTGAATATAGCCTTGAAATGTACGTTAATCTTGATCATTCACCAAGTGTCAAAGATGCAATTGAGGGCATTGAAGCAGGTTTTGAATTTATTCACATAGATGTTTCACAGGCTAACCACGATGCCAGTGAGCAACAAATCATTGAGGCCACTAAACAGGTTGTGCAATACGCTAAACTTACCGGAGCTTTGGTTGAAAGTGAGCCCCATTACTTTGGTGGCAGCTCCAATCTGCATACAGAAGCTATTGATTATGAAGAAATTAAGAAAACCTTCAGTACCCCCGAGGGAGCCAAGGCTTTTGTTGATGCTACCGGTATTGATACTTATGCTGCAGCAATCGGCAATTTACATGGCCAATATCCTGCGCCCAAGATGCTTGATTTGGAGCTACTTCAGCAAATTCGTAATGTACTCCAGTGCAATGTGAGCCTACATGGTGGCAGTGGTACGCCGGGACATTACTTTGTTGATGCAGTTAAAATTGGTGTCAGCAAAGTTAATATCAATTCCGATATGCGTGTGGCATACCGAAAAACACTCGAGAAAGTGTTAGATGAAAACCCAACAGAATATGCAGTCGTAAAGCTGATGGACAAAGTTGTCGAAGCTGTTCAAACGGTAGTAGAAGAAAAAATTGACATGTTTAACTCAGCTGGAAAGGCTGTGGTAGACTAAGCTTAACTATGACGGGTGGGACTCACAATTTGGATGTATTGGCGATCGGCGATGTTGTTACCGATGCATTTATAAAGTTACTTGATGACAGAGCACATACTTATGTCAATGAGCATGGCAAGTGGTTGGCTATGCCTTTCGGCATGAAAGTACCCTTTGACCACGCTGAAGTTATTGAGGCAGTTGGTAATGCTTCAAACGCGGCTGTTAGCTTTGCAAAATTGGGACTTAAAAGCGGGCTTGTTTCAAACGTCGGCGGCGATACGTATGGGCGCGACATCATTAACGCCCTGCATAAAAGCAAAGTAGATAGTCGTTTTGTACATATTAATCCGGGTAAAATCAGCAATTATCACTATGTGCTTTGGTATAAAGAAGAGCGCACCATTTTAATAAAACATGAAGAATATGACTACCACTGGCCACGCTTTCGATCAGTAGATATACCCAAATGGATTTACTTCAGCTCCATAAGTAAAAACGCACTTGATACATACCATGATCGTATAGTTGACTGGTTGAACGATAATCCCGAGGTTAAATTTGCTTTTCAGCCCGGTACTTTTCAGATTGAAGCGGGAGTTGAACGGCTACGCACACTCTACAGTCGCGCCCAAGTTTTGCTTGTCAACAGGGAAGAGGCGGTACAGATCTCGGGAGGCGACCACGGTGATTTACACGATCTTCTAAATCGCCTACATCACTTAGGTCCCCAAGTTGTCGTCATTACGGATGGTCCAGCTGGTGCTTACGCTAGTGATGGTCAGAATCGTTTCAAGATGCCCCCTTATCCCGACCCGGCGCCACCTTTCGAGCGTACCGGAGCGGGCGATGCATTCTCTAGTACCTTTGTTGCCGCACTTATAAAAGGCAGCAATCTCGAGGGAGCTTTGCAATGG
Source organism: uncultured Candidatus Saccharibacteria bacterium (assembly GCA_964562505.1). Taxonomy (GTDB): domain Bacteria; phylum Patescibacteriota; class Saccharimonadia; order Saccharimonadales; family CAZLTB01; genus CAZLTB01. Next base: position 9,657 of record CAZLTB010000019.1, on the reverse strand, counting down.
GCACCCATAAACTCTATGAACGTTGTACAGCATGTCGGCGCTCAAGCAGGTCTACTCACTGAAGAAGAACTTGGCGAATGTCTGAAAAAAGCGCCTGAGTGGTACAAGCCTCAAAAATTTTAGCAAGCACAAGCTTTACGGCCAACCGCCTCTGGTGATATGCTAATGGTTAAGATATGCCTACTGATAATTTCTGGAGTAAAAGTTGATGATTGCTGAGCGAAACCAACAAAAGCGAGCGAAGAGTAACCTGAGTTACAGTGAACGAGTTTTTATTGGTTGCAGCCAACAAGGACAGGTTTTGGACAGAAAGTTATTAGGAGGAATATCTTAGATGTGCAAACACATAGCTGAATTGCTTGATGCTGAGCAGCCGTTTTTTTCAATTACACTTGAACAATTAGAACGCGCTAGCGGTAACTCTGGTGTTGATGTGCGTTTGACTGCCGAGATAATTGGCAAAGTCCATCAAAAGACTAAAGAGCTTGGACTTGATCCGCATGACACTACCGGAAAAGAGCTATATTTAGCTTTAAGGGAATTGGCAAAAAAGCACGATCATTTTATAGCCGATAGACTTGGCGCAAAAGATCCTGATGATGTAAATGACATGCTCTCGAGAATCAAAGCTTTTGTTGAGCAAATTGGCATACCTAAAAATGCTTGGGTAATAAAACATACTGTTGCCAAGCGACTGCTTAAGGCCCACCCGCCCAGACGGGTTATGGCCCAGCTGCGATACCGTTCAATCGATTCAATGCTTAAGCGTGAACCAATTGGTGAGATTTTCGGTGCGTTACGCTTTGTTGAGTCGCCCGTCTGGCTCGAAGGGTTCCTAAAAAAATACAAAACTCTTACCCCTCAGGACTTTGAAGTTAGAGAAATCGAAATAATTCAACTTGACCCGGAGCGGTGGGGTTCATATGCGGCAAGGGCTGCTCAGCAAAAACATCACAACATCACGCATATTAAAGAAATGGGCGTGATTCTACTGTTGCCACTACCGATGGAACGCATGCGAGGTATATGCATCACAGTTCTGCCGATGCTCTTTCACTATATAAATGAAATCCGTATGTATAGTTCTTACTTCAAGTTGCAACAGGTGTCATCAAATTTTGGCAAAATCCTAGCTGAGACGCTACTTTCGGATCCAGGCAAACACGCGTCTGTGGCTGGTCAGTCAATACACTGGCGGATAATTCAGCGCCACTATGGCAATCTTGACATAAAACATCATCCTGAAGTATTTGAACCACATTTGCAGCCAGAAGATTTGCAATGGCAGAAGGCAGAAGAGATCCTGTATAGAATTGAACCGGCCCTCCATTTCTGGCACGACATGGATTATGTGGCAACCACGAGGCATGGTCAGCTAATAAGTTTCAATCTTAGAGACATTGCTGCTGATTACGTTAATAATTTGTCCTACACCAACCAGTCTACCAATCATATGCGCGAGGCACTTTGGAATGAAATTTTTACAAGATACATGGGTCAAAAAGTCCTGGAAAGACAAGTCCTCAATCAATTGAGCCATGATGCCCTTGAGCCCGCAGCCCTTCTGTTAAGCGTAGATGAGGTGTTTTGATGTATCAGATTTGTGTTTCGGGATCTCATACTGGCCACGGTGTTGAAGAGGGGAAGAAAATCGCAGCTGCTCTCGGAGTAGCATTGGCCAAAAAAGGGCATAGCTTGCTGACGGGCGCCACAATAGGGCTACCCAACTATACTGCCGAAGCATATAAAAAGGCAGGTGGCAAAATGAGCGTTGGAATTAGTCCAGCGGCAAGTAAGGTAGAGCATGTGATCAAGTACCGGCTTCCTACCAAAGCTTACGACACGATTCTTTATAGTGGGTTGCATTACGTTGGCCGCGATTCTCTCCTGATTAATTCAAGCGATGCAGTTGTAAGTCTCGGAGGCAGGATGGGAACATTCCATGAATTTGCTATAAGCATGGAGACTGATACACCGATCGGATTTTTGCAGGGGGCAGGTGGAGTTACCGGTAAGATCATGGATATTTTAAAAGCTGCCGGTGAGGCCCGAAGTCATAATGTCGTATTTAGTGACGACCCCGATGAATTGTTAGATAAACTTACTGCGCTCGTAGACGAAGACCGCCTGAAGTATAAAAGCTTGTATGAATAGATATGTTTCCAGTAATGCGTTCGAAAGTTACAAGAAGCTATACAATTAGTTGGTGAGCAAATTTCAGCTTAAGAGTAACTATAAGCCGACAGGTGATCAGCCATCTGCGATTGCTGGATTGATTGAAGGACTGAAAAGAGAAGCCAAAGAACAGGTTTTACTTGGTGTAACTGGTTCGGGCAAAACATTCACCATGGCTAATGTTATCCAGGATATTCAAAAACCCACCTTGGTGCTGAGCCACAACAAAACTTTGGCTGCCCAACTTTACGGCGAATTTAAGAATTTTTTCCCAAACAATGCCGTTCATTATTTTGTCAGCTACTTTGATTACTACCAACCTGAAGCCTATATACCGCGCTCCGATACATACATAGAAAAAGACTCACAGATCAATGAAGAGATAGATCGGCTGCGCCATGCTGCAACTGACGCGCTACTGACCCGACGCGATGTGATTATAGTATCGAGCGTTAGTTGTATTTATGGAATTGGCTCGGTTGAAGACTATAACGCTTTATCGGTAAAAGTTAAGAGCGGTGAAAGGCGTGTCAGAGATAAGCTGCTGCGTCAATTGACTGATATCCAATACCAGCGCAATGATATGGATTTTCACCGGGGGACTTTCCGGGTCCGCGGCGACGTGGTGGATGTTTATCCGGCTGGTGAAGAAATAGCGTATCGCATTGAGTTGTTCGGTGATGAAGTAGATCGTATTACAAAGATTGATCCACTGACTGGCGAAATATTAGCTAGCCTTAATGAGCTAAAGGTTTTTCCTAGCAGCCACTATGTCACTCCCGAGGCGAAGCTCAAAGTTGCACTAGGCAAAATTGAGAATGAGCTAGACCAAAGACTCAACCTTTTCAAAAAGAATGGACAACTACTTGAAGCGCAGCGCCTAGAGCAGCGCACACGATTTGACCTCGAAATGCTAGAGGAGACGGGTTTTGTTAAAGGCATTGAGAATTACAGTCGTTATTTAACTAACCGCGAACCAGGTGAGCAGCCAGCTACATTACTCGACTATTTCCCTGATGATTATTTGATGTTTGTTGACGAATCGCACATGACCATTCCGCAAGTCCGTGGCATGTACAATGGCGACCGGGCGCGCAAAGAGGTTCTAGTAGAGCACGGTTTTCGCCTGCCCAGTGCACTTGATAATAGGCCATTGACATTTACTGAGTTTGAAAAACATGTAAATAAGCTTATTTATGTCAGTGCAACACCGGCTGATTATGAACTGTCACGCAGTCCAAAGCCGGCAGAGCAAGTGATCCGACCAACGGGCCTAGTTGATCCTGATATTGACGTGCGACAGATCGAGGGTCAGATTGACGATCTAATCAATGAGATTAAAGCTACAGTAGATAAAAGACAACGTGTTCTGATAACAACTTTGACCAAACGCATGGCCGAGGACTTAACGGAATATTTGCAGGAGATTAATATCAAGGTGACCTATCTTCATAGCGATGTGGAGACTTTGGAGAGGTCTGATATCTTACGTGATCTCAGACTTGGCACATATGATGTAGTCGTCGGGATTAATCTGCTGCGTGAAGGCCTGGATTTACCCGAAGTGAGCTTGGTTGCAATTCTTGACGCCGATAAGGAGGGATTCTTAAGAAGTGAGCAAGCACTGATACAGACAGTTGGACGGGCGGCACGACACGTTGAGGGACGAGTTATCATGTATGCCGACCATGTGACCGGTTCTATGCAGCGCACTATTGACGAGACAAATCGTCGCCGCAAAATTCAAGAAGCTTATAACAAGAAACATGGAATTACACCTAAAGGCATTGCCAAAGCCGTTGAGAAAGGCCTAAGGCCCGATCTACCCGAGGAAGCCAAGAAAGCAAAGCTTGACCTCAAAAAAATTCCAAAGGATGAATACAAACACTTGATCCGCGATCTGGCGTCTCAGATGGAACTAGCAGCTGCAAATCTTGAATTTGAAAAAGCCGCTGAACTCCGTGACATTATCACGGATATCAAAAATAAAATCTAAGTTGCGCAAATCACTAACCCGGTTATACTTATAAACAATTATAATTTCACGGAGATAAAATGAACGAGGAAACAAATACCCAAACCAGCGGAGTGGTTCCTGATGTCCAAGCACCGAAGATGCCAACTACAGTTCCTGAGCCGCCACTTACCACTCCACCAACTTTAACGTCAAACAACTCTTTACCCCAACCGCCGAGTCCCCTTTATGGTTCCTTGAATAAATTTTGGTCAGAAAGTCGGGCATATCTTGTCGAGTACGCATTACTATTAATAGCTCTAGGAACATTACTCGGTACTGCTAACAGTATGTTCGGCGGGATAATAGACTACCTTGGTCAGGTACCTAAAGCATCGTGGTGGAGCAGTGGCACATGGGCCTATACAGCTTCTCTGAGCATGCTGGCAACGATAGTAGTCTTCATTCCGACGTTCTTTCTGCTGACAAAGCGAACCGAAGGTTCTGAAGGCGTCAATCCGGAAATAAAATCACTACGTTGGCGGAAGGGTTTTCTGGGCATATTCTTAATACTGACAACAATAGTCGCGTTAGGTTATGGCGTGGCTTTTTTCTATACAATTTTTTCAAAAATCGCTAGCGTAGGATTACCGAATGACGGCACTGCGACAGTTTGGCGCAGTATTACTAAAGATTTGTTTGCCTTTGTTCTATTCGCACTGACTGTTTGGCTTTACAGCAGAGATTACGGCTTACAGAAGGATAAGCCGAAATTTTGGGCCCGTTTGCACCGTTATTCCGTAGTCGTCGTAGTTGCGGCTCTAGCTTTTATTTTCTGTTTGGTGCCACTTAGAAAACAGCGCAATACATTTATTGACCAAATAATTACCGACGATGTCCAATCTATACATAGCAAAGTAGAAGGCTTCGCATCGAAAAACGATGAATTGCCAAAAGATCTAGAGGACCTTAATCTGGATCAAGAAACTAAAGCTCACGCCGATAGCTATAATTATGAGTATAGTAAAAAGAGCGATACATCCTATGAAATCTGTGCTGAGTTCACTACTGACACCAGCAATCAAAAAGAAGACGTCAATCCACTTGAAAGGTATAGTGGCGTTGCTTACTCGTCCGATAGTAATACTTCACCGAACCCTGACATACACAAAAAGGGCAGAGACTGTTTTGAATATAAGTCGACAGTTTCAAGTTCAAACGAAAAAACGATTTACGACAATCTATACGATTCTACTGTGAAACAGAACTAGCCCACTGAAGGTGGGATGACAACCCAAACCACGCATGTAAGATCTAAGATGTGCCTATACCCCGGTTTGCAGTCTAAGCGCGTGCTTACTGGGGATTTTACCGATTTCTTCTAATGTAATTTCTCGTCCTCTAGTTAGTAATTCAAGATGTGGTCCGAGCTCATCGTAATGACTTATGTCCGGATGTCCAGATTCTATCCAAGTCTGTCCCCTACGTCGCGGATGAGTTACGCCGTCTTTATCAAATGTAGCATCAATAACTTTTGTACTGTGAGGAATGCGAAATTCTATACCCTCTAATGGGGCGTCCATTATACCCAGACTTATGAATGCTACGGCTGCAAGCTGCATTGGGTGCTTGGGTATAGTACCCGCGAGTTCAAAGCTGCGTTGAACCTTTTCTCTAATATTCTCACCTTGGCGGACGTAATCAATTCCGGCTCCGCTCTCCTGGACAGCAAACTGTTTAGCTAGTGAGGGGTAATCCTTGACCGAGTATTTATGATGACCAGCTGACGCAATGGCAATGTCATGTGTTACTTCAAGGCTATGGCTGCTCTCGTCCGCCTCTTCTTCCCAAGTTGCAGCCAGTGCATGTGACATCATGCCGCCAAGCGAAGCACCAGTTACAATTAATCTCTTATCTTTTGGCAATAAATGGCGCAAGACCTCAAATCTACGTTTTGGCATGTTCCAGAATTTTGCAAGTCCTCTTAGCTGTTCAAAATTCATCGATCCGGCTAAACCGTCGGTGGTAATCGCAATAACAGCCCGACCAGTTTTCTCTCCTTGAGTTGCAATATCGGCTACTGTCGGCAGCTCAGCACCGTGAGCAGCAGGCACAAGCAGAGAATAAGAATATACGACAGCATGTTCGTCATTGTTCAGGAATTCAGGATTAAGTACGCGAGCTGTTAATTTAACGCCATCGCTTGTTTCGTAAGGGATACGACTCTTGAATTCGCTCCTGAATTTATCACTGTACCTGCCATGAACAAGCTCATGACCAAAACTTTTAACTTTTTCGACTTTTTCTACACAACCGTTCAGGGCATTAGCGCCTATGTCTTGAAAGCCTCTTAATAAAGAAACACCCTCGTATTGTTGAGGGTGTAAATTTTCATGTATTGGCGTGACGCTAGCCATATTGGATGTCTCTATTGAGAGAGAGTCGTGTCCTGGTATATGTTCGCTAGCCATTTTTGTTCCTTTGAATGCGAGATATCTCGCTTGTCCTTATATTAATCCCGTGGGCTTATATTGTAAAGACATTTTCGCCTGAGCGATGTTATACTATGATGAAATGGCGAAGCTCACACGTGAAGATATCTTACATTTGGCCAAACTCTCCCGGCTGCATTTGTCCGATAAAGAAATTGAACAGTTGCAAAATGAAATAGGAGCCATCTTGGGATATGTTGAGCAACTGCAAACTATTGACCTCGAAAACGTCGAACCTACTTTTCAAGTTACAGGACTTAAAAATGTCACGCGTCCGGATAAAGTAATCGACTATGGGACAACACCAGCGGACCTTCTGAAAAATGCCCCTGCTACTGAGGGTGGCCACATAAAGGTGAAAAGGATGTTGCAGTGAGCCAGTGGGGGGCAATTGTTGATATTGTTGACGATGTTAAGGGCGGCAAACTGAAAGCTGTTGGTCTCGTTGACCAAGCTATAAAAACTATCGAAGACAAGAAAGAATACAATGCAGTTATTGCTACTGTCCATGTCAGGGCAAGACAACGGGCACGAGAAATTGATGAGCGTATCAACAAAGGTGAAAATGTTGGTAAATTGTCTGGCGTACCATTTATAGCTAAAGATAATTTCTTGACATTTGGGTCCGAAACCACAGCAGCCAGCAACATTTTAAAAGGTTTTGAAGCACCATACCAGGCGACTGCAATAGAGCGACTCGAGGCCGAGGGTGCAATTTGTGTTGCTAAGGCCAACCTCGACGCATTTGCACACGGTAGCAGTACCGAAAACAGCGATTTTATGATCACCAAAAACCCTCATAATATAACTAAAGTACCTGGTGGATCATCAGGCGGTTCGGCGGCGGCAGTAATACTAGACATGGCGCCGTTCGCACTTGGTACTGATACTGGGGGTTCAATACGTTTGCCGGCCGCATTTTGCGGAGCTGTTGGGCTTAAGCCAACCTATGGTCTGGTATCGCGCAGTGGTGTGGTGGCTATGGCAAGCAGTACTGACGTCATTGGTCCTCTAGCACGCAGCATCCAAGACGCTGCAATGGTGCTTGAAGTTATGAGCGGTAGAGATGATCTGGATAGTACAACTATTGAACGCGATACTAAAAGCTATAGTGAATTACCGGAGAGCATAACAGGCAAAAAAATCGGTCTTATAAAGGAATACATGGGCGATGGCTTGGATGTTGAAGTAAAGCAAAGGGTTAAATCGGCTGCCAAAAAGCTTGAACAAGCCGGGGCCGAAATAATCGAAGTTAGTTTACCCTCACTGTCATTAGCTTTAGCTTGTTATTATATTATCTGCCCGGCGGAAGTGAGCAGTAATCTTTCACGTTATGATGGTCAACGCTATGGGTTTTCTCATAAGGAGGCAAAGAGTTTGGAGGAAAGCTACAACAAGTCCAGAAGTGAGGGCTTCGGCAAAGAGGCAAAGCGCCGCATCATGATTGGTACCTACGTCTTGAGCAGTGGCTACTACGATGCTTATTACAGAAAAGCTCAACAGCTTAGGACTAAGCTGATTAAAGAGTTTGAAGTTGCATTTTCTAAAGCTGATTTTTTGATTGGCCCGACGGCTCCCACGACAGCCTTTGCGATAGGGGCCAATACAAGCGATCCCCTGCAAATGTATCTGACAGATATCATGACAGTGGCAGCTAACTTAGTTGGCATACCGGCAATAAGTATTCCTGCCGGAAAGGTGGGTGATCTGCCTGTTGGGCTGCAGCTTATGGCTCCGCAGCGCCGTGATCGTGAACTTCTAGGATTAGCAAAAACAGCTGAAGGACTACTTGCATGAGCGTGGAAATGATGGGTGCTATTGCAGTAGTTTCGTTTGTAGGCCTAGTAGCCATGGTCATTATTTATAGACGCATACCAAAAAAGCTCAACAAGGATTATTTTGCAGCCCATTGGCGTGAACTAAAAACATACTTAAGAAGCAAAAAAACATGGCCAGAGGCAATCATTGAAGCCGACAGATTACTCGATAAAGCTCTGAAAAAGCGTAAGTTTCGCGGTAAGAGTATGGGCGAAAGACTGGTATCAGCACAACGTATTTTTACTGATAACGACAGCTTATGGTTTGCTCATAATCTGTGCAAAAAAGTTTTAGTCGATGACAACGTACGCCTTAAAGAGGCCGACGTTAAAGACGCGTTACTTGGTTTTGGCCAAGCTTTACGTGATATAGGAGCATTGCCCAATGGCGGGTCCAGAAAATCGTGAACATTATCTCCCGACTATAGGTATTGAGTGTCATGTCCAGCTCAAGACGAAAACCAAGTTGTTTTCGGCAGTTAGTAACGATGCACGCGAGGCAAAACCCAACACATTAATAACTCATATTGATTTAGGCATGCCGGGCGCTCTACCGGTACTCAATGAGGGGGCGGTTGAGCTTGGTATGCGAGCTGCATTTGCTCTTGGTACAGAGCCACAAAAGTTCAACAAATTTGATCGCAAGCACTACTTTTATCCAGATCTTCCCATGGGGTATCAAATAACCCAGTTTTATAATCCGATTATTCGCGATGGGGCGGTTACAGTATCTGTCGATGGAAAGCAAAAAAGAGTGCGCGTACATGAAGCACATCTCGAAGCTGATGCCGGAAAGAGCATACACCCCACTGGTAAAGACTACAGTTTAGTTGACCTTAATCGTGCTGGCACGCCATTGCTAGAGATCGTATCTGAACCAGACATGCACTCTCCGTCAGAAGCTAAGGCATACGTCAAAGAGCTCTGGCTATTGATGCGCTATGCTGACGTCTCGGACGCAGATCTTTACTATGGCAATATGCGCTTTGATGTCAACGTTTCGGTCAGCAAAGATCCGGACACTCTTGGTACACGGACTGAAACCAAAAATCTTAATAGCTTCAGGAGTGTCGAACGCGCTGTTGAGTTTGAGATAAACCGTCAAATTGAATTACTTGAAAAAGGCGAAAGAATAATTCAAGAAACTCGGGGATGGGACGAGGCCAAGCAAAAAACATTCAGCCAGCGAAGCAAAGAAGAGGCTCATGACTACCGCTAT
>CAZLTB010000018.1:0-14732 GCA_964562505.1 uncultured Candidatus Saccharibacteria bacterium | reverse complement strand
CCGATCATCTATCTAGTTTCTCAGTTGCCCGAGAAATCGAGCGGTTCTTATGATGAACTCTGGCGGGACGCCATCCGGGGTAACCGGATAGAATCCATCTTCCTTGCAGCAGACAGGGTTTACCTCTTCCAAACGTCACCGTTTGGAACTGTGGGCTCTTACCCCACTCGTTTCATCCTTACCCCACAAAAGAAGGGCGGTTTCGTTTCTGTGGCACTTTCCCTAGGGTTGCCCCCGGTTGCAGTTAGCAACTGCCTCTCCCTACGCTGCCCGGACTTTCCTCCTGCACCATTGGATTGGCGAGAAGCGGACAAGTAACTCAATTGTTAAATTTCAAAGCTTTTGAGCTTCCACTTCACCTGCCCAATGGTGCAGGCGATCAGCCGATAATCCAGCAACGATATTATACCATAATCAGTTTATTTTGCAGACAGGCTGTTACTTCTGGGCAGCCTTAACTACGGCTTCGAAGGCCTTGGGTTCGTTAACTGCAAGCTCTGCTAGAATCTTACGGTCTAAGGTTATATTGGCCTTTTTTAAGGCTGCAATCAGCTTGCTATAGGTTGTACTATTTAATCTAGCTGCAGCATTAATTCGAGCATTCCACAGCTCCCTGAATGTCCGTTTGCGGTTACGCCGATCACGATAGGCATATTGTAATGATTTAGTGACGGTTTGCTTACCGCGCTTAATACTTGATCGATTGCCACGTGTCATACCTTTAGTGGCCTTGCGGATCTTATTATGGCGTTTGTGGGAAGTTACCCCACGTTTAACTCGCATGTTTTATGCCCCCAACTTTTTCTTTATATTTCTGGCGGCTTTTCCGGTCATCTTAGTGGGGATAGCAAAACGACGTTTACGAGCATTACTTTTCTTTTCCAGAAAATGATTGCTGGTAGCATGGCCATGTAGAACCTTTCCGTTCTTTGTCAAACGAAATCGATCCTTAGTACCACTATGGGTTTTTAGCTTTGGCATGAACATTGCTCCTTATAACAAAACTTAACTGCTTACCGGCCAGCTGAGGGGGTTGATCAACTTGTATTGTTTCCCCCAAAGTTTCAATGACTTTCTCTGCTAGCTTGAAGCCTAAATCTTTGTGAGCCAACTCTCGGCCCCGGTAGAATACAGTAATTTTGACTTTATGACCAGCATCAAGAAAGCCAGTAACTTTTCTTAATTTAACACTAAGATCATGTTCGCCGATCTTAAGTCCAAAACGCATCTGTTTAAGGCCAAGCGTCTTAGTATTACGCTTATTCTTTTGCTGTTGTTTTGTGCGCTGATAACTGTATTTACCCCAGTTAACTATTTTTGCGACAGGAGGATTGGCGTTCGGAGAAATCTCGACAAGATCTAGATTACGCTCCTCGGCTGCTCTTAAAGCCTCACTGCGCGATAAGACCCCAAGCTGCTGCCCATCTTCGTCAATAACGCGTAGGCTTGATGCCCGAATCGCTTCATTCAGGCGGGTGTCCTTGTCGATAGAAACGTCTCCTTTGCTAATGTTAGCTGGTTGGCGCTAGTTTAACAGATCAGGGAACAGAGGTCAACAGCTATTTTATGTAGTCTTAAGCTATCAGAGTATATGTCTATCAGGACGACGATATTGCAACGCTTCGCTAATATGGGTTATTCCTACAGAGTTAGATCTATCCAAGTCAGAAATGGTCCGAGCCACCTTTATAATGCGCATATAACTTCGGGCTGAAAGACCTAGCTTTTCGGCTGCCTGGTTTAATAATTGTTCCGCTTCTAGTTGCAGTGGAACATGTAACTTTACCTCTCGGCTAGACAAAGAAGCGTTACGTTTAAGCGGATTTCCATAACGCTTCTCTTGAATATCGATTGCTTTTGTAATTCTCTCTTGAACCTGCTTGCTGGCTTCCTCTTGATCGCTGTGTAGAAGGGAGCCATGCTTTACTTGATCAACGTCGACATATAAATCTATTCGATCGATAATCGGCCCAGACAGTTTACGGTGGTATTTATTTATCTCGTGGGGTAAGCAAATACATGATCTATCAGTACCATAATAACCGCAGGGACAGGGGTTAGACGTGGCTATTAGCATGAAATTTGCAGGAAAAGTAATGTTGTCTTTGGCTCTAGCCACTGTGATTACACGGTCTTCAAGCGGCTGCCGTAAAGCTTCAATGGTACTACGGCTAAACTCTGGAAATTCATCAAAGAACAATACACCTAGATGGCTCAAACTAATTTCGCCAGGCCGGGGGTATTGGCCGCCACCTACGATTGATATTTCACTTGAGCTATGATGTGGAGATCGGAAGGGACGCTTAACAACTATTTGATCGAAGTCTTTATTGGCCAGGCTATGGATATGGGTTATTTCTAGGACCTCTTCCGGATGTAAGTTAGGCAATATAGAAGGCACAGCCTTTGCTAACATGCTTTTACCTGTACCTGGCGCACCGTTCAGAAGTATATTGTGTCCTCCAGCAGCTGCAATCTCAAGTGCCCGTTTAGCTCTAGCTTGTCCAACTACATCCTTAAAATCATATTCATAGACCCTATTGTCTATAATTTTATTATTAATTTTGTTTGTTTCGAGTCTCTTAAGTTTAACCTTATCGTTTAAATCCAGATAAAGATCACGCAGGCGGCTTGTAGGTATTAGAGTAATACCTGGCACTAACTTAGCCTGAGCCAAATTACTGCTTGGTATATAAAAATTTTTGTAGCCCTTTGCTCGACCAGCCAATAGCTTGCCGATTACACCTCTTACCGATCTTATGCTACTGTCTAGACCAAGTTCACCAATAAATAAAGTTTTGCCAGCAGGAGCCTTAATTTGTTTACTAGCTAACATAATTGAAGTTGCAATCGGCAGGTCAAAACTTGTGCTATCTTTTGGTATATCAGCTGGCGCAAGATTGATAGTAATGCGTTTTTTGGGCAATGTTATATCAGAGGAGGCAAAGGCACTACGGACCCTTTCTCTCGCTTCTTCAACCGCTTTATTAGCAAAACCAACAATTACAATTGACGGGAGACCATTTGATATATGACATTCAACGTCAATTACTAGTCCCTTGTTTCCAAAGTCCAATATGCTCTGAACTAACACTCCCATAGGTCATTTATCTATGACACAGAATTGATAAAATAGCAATAAAATTTAAACAGCCTGCTCGTGAAGATTAGCAGGCTGTTGACGAAATTTGATGATTTTTATTATAGATTTTAAAAGGTCTTGGTTTTAGTTGTTTTATGGAACAACGGCTTGCGAGAAGCCGTTGTTACAGATTCGTTTTTTGTTTTTGAGCACTTTTTTTATTCAAGTGCTAAAGATATCTTAACCACCCATAAACCAGCTGTCAACAAGATTGTGCTTAAAATTTATAGCCTGTGCATAAGTTTCATTTATAAATATTCATGTCATTTGCACTACAGAGCCTATAAAAGGCTTTTTTACAATGAATTAACGACAAGTATTTATGTAATTTTGAACGCTAGACAAACAGGAAGAGCTTTCTAAAGTAATCAAATGCCAAACTTTGAGCGGTTTTTTTAAACCTATACTTACGCCAGCGACTTTTCTAAGTTTTAAGGCCTAGTATTTAGCTTTGTAGCCACCTTCAGCAAAAAGGGATCTAATTTATTGGCAATGTCCTCATACAAACACCCTATTCCAATAAAATTTTTATCCAAAGTCTTAAAAAGGCTAAATTTTTACTACTAGCCTTAGCATATTGGAAAAACTATACGGGATACAGTCATAACTTGAAAAATATTTAAAATACAAAAGTAATTTTACTCCACTGCAATAAATAAAATTAACAACATTACTTTATATAAACGAAACTCAAAACAGCGAACCCCGGTATCTGATAAATGTTATTATAACAACAAATTGGACTTGACAATTCTCATTCCAAATAGTAAATTCAACTCTGTAAGGCCAAAACAAAACTTACAAACTACGGTCTTAAAACAACAGACCGATATCGCTCTCAAAAAGAGAGCGGTCAGTCAAAAGTCAAGGACAGTAAGCGCTACGTAATAAATTTTAAGAGCGGATTTGCTGTCCTGACTCCAAAAAATAAAATACTGCCACAATACAGGCAGTATTTTTCGTTTTTATGGTTAGAATATAACTATGACTAAACCGAAACAAAAATTAGTTCGACGGGGAATGATTACACTTATATCCTTGAGTTTTTTAGTTTTACTGTTACTCACTACTAATCCTTACCATTTACCGATTGTTGTTTTACTATTCCCATTTTTATTAATTTTTCTAGTATCTTACGAAACAGTTTATTTAATATCATCAAAACTAACTGATATAGAACACAAGAACAAACAACGCTTGGGTAGCGGCATAATTGCTGGAGCTTTAGTTACATTGGCTCTTCTCCAGTCAATTAGAGAATTATCACCAAGAGATCTTATTATTATAGTTATTCTTGTAATAGGTATGTCATTCTATCTGTTGCGTATTGATTTTTGACTGTAGTGATACCTATTTCTATAAGGGTTTACTTTGCTATACTAATAGGTAGTAATGAAGCCTGAATCACGCCAAACTGAGCAGTCCTTTAATCTACCAGAACCTCAGGAAGAACATCCTGAATCGTTGTCTGGACTAGAAAACCCCGGGAGTACTTCTGCTTCTGAGACGGCTTCTGCGTTGGCCATAGAAGGTGGGCAAGCAACTAGTGATCCTTCTTTATCCTTGACGACAAACTCGCCTTCAGTGAATTCAACAGATTCTCAACTTCCTACAACATCGGACTTAACGGGTATAGCTAACATAGCTCAAACTGCTCCGTCGGCAACGCCGCTTATTGCTGATGATGGTGATTTGATTGAGAAAGAATGGGTAGAGAAAGCCAAAGATATTGTTAATCGAACCAAGCACGACCCCTATATGCAGAATGAGGAAATTAAACGTGTTAAAGCTGATTATTTAAAGAAGCGCTACAACAAAGACATTAAATTAAACGAAGATCTATAGATGACAACTTTGTTGACGATAATTGGGCTCTTAATAGTCATAGGTGCGGTTTGTGCGCCGATAGTCTATTTCCAGGTACGAAAAATCTTTCGTGAACAGAAAAATTTCGAGCGTGGACTTAAAATGGTTCCTCTGTTGATACACTTACCACCACAAAGCGAAGATACTGAAATTGGAACAAGAGATACCCGAGATGTAGTGGATGAGAATATATCTAAAGCCCAGGTTTTGTATAACATTATCTCTAGTACTCTTCAGAAAGGGCTGAAGAGCCAATTTTATGGTCAAAGGCATTTTGCATTTGAGGTAGTGGGCACTAAAGGTTTTGTTCAGTTCTACGCAGCTGTTCCAGTAGCGCTCGTAGACGTAGTTCGTCAAGCTTTGGTCAGCGCATATCCAGCTGTGCGGATTGAAGAGGTCGCAGAACATAATATATTCAGCCCAGTCGGTAAGGTTAGTGGAACAGTTGGCGGTGAACTGACTCTTAAAGAGCACTTTGCCTATCCGATAGCCACTTACCAAGATCTTAAGCGCGATGCCATGCAATCGCTGCTTAATGCTTTGTCGACCCTCGAGAAAGAGGATGGTGTTGGTATTCAAATTTTGATGCGGCCGGCGAATTCTGGCTGGCGTAAAATGGCTTCTAACGTAGCTTCTACGAAGAGAAAAGGCAAAAATAATAAAAAAGGCTTTGAGCAGGCTTTTTGGTGGATTCGCCAACTATTAATCGCATTTGTTAAGCCGCCAGAAGATAAGTCCAGCAGTGGATCTGATAAGCCAGAACTTTCCAGTCTTGATCAGGCAATAGTTGACTCAATAGATGATAAAACACGTTATCCGGCCTATGAAGTCTTGATTAGAGTTGTAGCTCCATCAAGTGTATCGCAACGGGCCCAGGCACTCCTGAGTAACATTGTGGCCACATTTGCACTATTTGATGCGCCAGGCAAGAACGGGTTTAAATATACTCCTGCAAAAGACATTGAACGCTTCGTAACGGCGTATATTATGCGTTTCTTTGCACAGGATAATAATCAAAGTATTCTCAATTCCATCGAACTTGCTACGTTGTTTCACTTTCCCGATCAACGTAATATTCCTACTTCTCAACTTGAGCGACAAGCATCTAAGCAGGTTGATGGTCCACGCAACATACCTGAAGAAGGTGAATTGTTAGGCTATAACGTGTTTAGAGGTGCAAAAAAGCCTATAAGAATAGCTTTAGGCGACAGACAACGTCATATGTACGTTGTTGGTCAGACCGGTACAGGTAAGTCAACATTTCTTGAAAATCTTGCCTTACAGGATATGTTGAATGGGGAAGGATTTGCTTTTGTCGATCCTCACGGTGATGTAGCAGAACGACTACTGTCAATGGTTCCAAAAGAACGTACCGAAGATGTTATCTACTTTTCGCCGGCTGATATGGAATACCCAATGGGGCTAAATCTTTTTGAATTCCATAGTCCCGACCAAAAGGACTTTCTCATCCAGGAAGCGATAAACATGCTCTATAAGCTTTATGATCCACAACATCAGGGAATTATAGGTCCAAGATATGAACATTGGTTTCGTAATGCTGCATTAACTCTTATGAGTGATCCTGGAGGCTCAACATTTATAGATATACCGAAAGTCTTCACCGACAATAAGTATGCTAAACAGAAGCTGCAATATGTAACAGACCAAACAGTTCTTGATTTCTGGAATAAAGAAATGGCATCCACCAGTGACTACCACAAGAGTGAAGTACTAGGTTGGTTTGTCAGTAAATTCGGCGCCTTCTTAAGCAACGAAATGATGCGCAATATTATCGGTCAGACTAAAAGTGCATTTAATCTGCGCGAAATCATGGACAACAAAAAGATCCTGCTAGTTAATCTAAGCAAAGGCAAGACAGGAGAGCTTAATTCAAAATTACTTGGAATGATCTTTGTTATGAAGTTTCAGGTTGCTGCTATGAGCCGAGCAAGCGTACCTGAAGAACAGCGACAGGACTTCTGCTTGTATGTTGATGAGTTCCAAAATTTCTCAACCGAATCAGCGGCAACCATAATGTCTGAGGCTCGAAAATATCACCTTAATCTTATAGTTGCCAACCAATTTACTACTCAGTTGTCAGAAGAAATCCGTGATGCTGTATTCGGTAATATGGGAACAATAGTTTCATTTCGGGTTGGTCAAAATGACGTAGAAGCTCTAACTAAATATTTCCAGCCTTTCTTTGACGAAGAAGATTTGTTGCGTGTTCCAAATTTCAATACAATTGTACGAACCCTTGTTAACGGTGTTCCAACGCAGCCGTTTAGCATGTCAACTTTGCCAGCGCTTGGTACACCAAACAATCAGTTAGCTTCAGCGCTAAAACAGCTCTCTGCAGCTAAATTTGGTCGTCCTAAAGCAGCGGTCGAGGCTGAGATATTCAGTAGGCTGGCAACAAAAGAAGAACCCAGACCATCATTTGGTGGCAACCCTTTTGCTGCTAATCAGCTTCCCAATCAGCCAGGAACCAGGCCACCAACTTCTTCTCAGCCTCCAGTTGCTGGATCAGGATCTTCTTTTCTAGACGAGTGGTTGGCAAAACGCCGTTCTGATGCCGCAAGTCCAACAAATTTCCCAAGCAGTTCCACTCCTCCAAAGACTACACCCACTTTAAATGTGGCTACAAATCAAGGCCAGGCAAAAGATGAAAACACTCAACAAACATCTTCCAGTGGCACAACTCAGGAAGTTGCGGCTATAGCCAAGGAGCTAAGCCAATCATTGAAAGTGGATACTAGTGATTCTAAAAAGAAAAAAGATACCGCTGAGGTTTCTTTAAGGGCAGATAACTCAGGGCCAAATGGCCAGGAAGACACTATCTACATTGACCGCGAAGGTAATCTTCACCCTAAAGAGACTTAGATTTTTGGGTAACGCCAAGAAGGCGAAGCAGTAACTCAACAATCAAACCTACAGCAAACCCGGCCATAAACAGTATTAAGAACGCCAAGAAGTTATATTTAAAGCCGTAATGTTTTGCTATGTATAATAGGGCTCCACTTCCTAGTGTACTTATAACACCACCTCCCAAAATCCCGGAAGGACGGGCAATAGTTTTACCACTAAATTCGCTTATAGCTTCAATGTAAGGCTGGTGTGTTAGCTTACTCAGGGCTCTATCGGGCCAGGGCAGTTCTTTACGAATTTTTTGCAGACTTCGCTTATATGCATCCGCTTTAAGCTCTCGTTGCACACCAATTGGCGAATCGTGATGAGTAGATTCTCGCTCACCTATAGTTATTTCTTTGCCGCTTACAGCTTGCTGCTCTACTTGCTCCTGAAGACTATCGATATTCTTGGACTCTAACTCAGCTGATTGTGCTTTCTTTTGAATTCGTTCGAGATTAAGCCGGCTTTCTGCTTCGGCACTTAACGATTCACTTTTATGTTCATGGCTTTCACTTAGATGTTCTTTACTCATAATCTATGCACCCCCCGTACTTGAATAATCAACGCGTACTATATCCATCTCCTTAGCCAACAAGCGGCTACGTGCAAAGAAATAAGAAGCCACGACAGTTAGGCCAAAAGTAATAGCAAGGCTCTCACCAGGTCCTGTGTTAGGAAGTGTAGTGGTAGTGAGTTGCTCAGTAGTTTTGACTACTGTTGGTGGTAATTTTATATTTACCGAGTTGCCGTAAACATTTGTCATCGTAAGGTCGCCAGTTCCCGGGTTGGAAGTCGAAACTGGAGTTTGTGGTACTGGGTTTTTAATTTTAATAGTAATCTGTTGGACGAGTACTGAATTAGGCTGAATTGTGGCAGCTGGCCAGGTGACAATCTTTCTATCATCTATTTTTCCACCGTGTAAATCTATTATGTCAGCATATTCCATAACGTCGCCCATGCTTTCTTGGACCGCAAAGTTTTTTACTGCAACCTTGCCAGTATTTTTTGTTTGAAGGGTATACACAATAACATCGCCAGCGTGCGCAACAGTGCCATCGGCATTACTAATGCCTTGGGTTGTGTTGCTACTGGTCTTGCTAAGGATTAAACAAGCAGAAGTGTCGGTTTCGCTTGCTGCCTTATCGCAAGGCTTGCAAGAAGGGCTATCCTGACGAATATTTGTGTTGAATGGACATGGTTTACACCTAGAGTCTGATTGGAGAATAGTACTGTCTATAGGGCATTTTGGTGGAGGAGGTGTAGGCTTTGGAGGAGTAGGCGGCGGCGTAACTGGCGGGGGTGGAGGTGGTGGTGGAGGCGGAGCGGGAGGTGGAGGAGGCGTTGGCAGTCCGACGGTGACGATATTGCCGCAGTCGAACATGATCATAAAAGGTGTACCGTTGGCCCGAGTTCCAACCAGAGCTTGGAAATTATAGTTTCCCCATCCCCATAAATAACGCATATAAAATGTTTGAGCGCCGATTTGTACAGGAGTCTCTCCTGGTTTACCGTATGGAAATCGACCTAAAGAGAATAGCTGGCTATTATAATCGCGGGTATTACGAGTTTGAACACTGGCATTAGCTATCGCGTCGCAACTCACTCCGAAATATCCATATATAGTTTGGATTTCAAGATTACTCCTACACCAATTTACAGCGCTGGCCTGAGTAGTGAAGCCTCCAGGGATAATGTCGTTTCCAGAAGCCGCTAAAGTAGGCTGCGGTGGAGAAATAACGGCAAAGAATTGAATGAAAAAAGCTACTATCAGTAACAAGATTCCCATTCTTCGTATTGCTGCCTCTTGGTGCATGCGCTTGGCGTAAAAGGAAACCTGGCTAATTAGGCTTGGATTGAAGGGTAGATTACTGAGTAGTTTTTTGAACATTTTTAGTTTCCGCGTTTTTATAAAATCGCTATAGCTTATTGAACCATAAATCTATGTGTTCACACAAGGGCTAATAGGTTGTTAGCAGTGGATAAATCAGCTATAATAAGACCTAGCGACAAACTTATATCTTAAGAGAGGGTTGTTTAGAAGTGGCGAAACAAAAAGGCTATTCAGCTGATCAAATTCAAGTTCTAGAGGGCTTAGAGCCAGTACGCAAACGCCCGGGCATGTATATTGGCGGCACTGGGCTTGAGGGCTTGCACCATTTAGTTTGGGAACTTGTTGATAACGGCATTGATGAGGCACTTGCTGGCCACGCCACTGAGGTCTCAGTAAAATTGCTTGCTGACGGCGGTGTAACTGTTATCGATAATGGTCGGGGTATACCCACCGATAAGAATACTAAAACAGGCAAAAGTGGCGTCGAGACTGCTTTAACAATTTTGCATGCCGGTGGAAAGTTCGGTGGCGGCGGCTATAAAGTGTCTGGTGGCTTGCACGGAGTAGGTGTGAGCGTTGTAAATGCCCTATCATCAGAATTAACAGTTAGTGTTTACCAAAATGGCAAACTATTCCGCCAGGAATATGCCGTTGGCGTGCCCAAAACTACCCTAAAAGATGTTGGCAAGACTGATAAACAGGGTACAGAGATTACTTTCTACCCGGATAAGTCGATATTTGTTGAGTCTACAGAATTCAATTACGAGGTTATCCTTGATCGGCTGCGTCATCAAGCCTACTTAACTAAAGGCGTGCGGACCTCTATTGAAGATGAGCGTAGCGGTGAACGCTACAGCTTTTATTTCGAGGGCGGCATACAATCTTACGTTAAACACCTGAATCTGGGCAAGGAAACTATTGACGAAGATGCTTTCTATGTCGATAAACAGATTAAAGAGGCACAGGTTGAAATAGCAATGCAGTACACCGATGGTTTTAGCGAAACCATAAAAGCCTTTGCTAACAACGTCTTTAACCCTGACGGCGGCACCCATTTAACGGGTTTTAAGGCTGCTTTGACGCGCGTTATCAACGATTATGCCCGCAAGGTCGGATTGATTAAGGAAAAAGAGGAAAACCTCTCAGGCGAGGACACAAGAGAAGGCCTCACGGCTGTAATTTTGGTTAAATTGCCTGATCCGCAGTTCGAGGGCCAGACTAAAAACAAACTGGGCAATCCCGAAGTGCGCAGCTATGTAGAGCAAGTTCTTGCAGAGTACCTGAATTATTACCTCGAGGAACATCCAGCGATTGGCCGTAAAATTGTTGGCAAAGCTTTGCTTGCTGCCCGCGCTCGTAAAGCTGCCCGCGCTGCGCGCGAAAACATTATTCGTAAAGGTATCCTGGAAGGCTCGGGATTGCCGGGCAAATTAGCTGACTGTTCAAGCAAAGATCCGCACAACTCTGAGCTTTATATAGTCGAGGGTGATTCTGCCGGAGGTTCGGCCAAAATGGGACGTGATAGCAAGACCCAAGCAATCCTACCCCTTAAAGGTAAAGTGCTTAACGTCGAGCGTGCTCGCCTTGATAAAATGCTAGCTAATAATGAGATTGTCACACTTATAAAGGCTTTAGGTGTTGGTATCGAAGAGCAATTTGACATAGGGGGTCTGCGCTATGGCCGGATAATAATCATGACAGATGCAGACGTTGACGGCAGCCATATAGCTACGCTATTGCTGACTTTCTTCTTTCGTCATATGCGTCCAGTCATCGATGGCGGACACTTGTATTTAGCCAAACCTCCTCTGTTTGAGCTTATTAAGCCAGGCCGCAAAAATAGTATCTTCATTTACGACGAAGAAGATCTTGATCGAGTCCTAGAAAAGGCTATTGCTGACCGCAAAAAAGACGGTAAAGCCGAGATTGACACCAATGTTGAAGGCTTCAAGAAGGCTGGTTTTGTAGAACAGAAGCGCTACAAGGGTCTTGGTGAGATGAATGATACACAACTCTGGGACACAACTATGAACCCGGAAAACCGTGTGCTAGTGCAAGTCAGAATAGAAGACGCTGAAAAGGCCGACGCTATCTTTAATAAGCTGATGGGTACAGAGGTGGAGTTGCGTAAAAACTTTATTCAAACCCATGCGAAATTTGTAAAGGATCTGGACGTCTAGATGGAAGAGCCGGAAGCTATTCAGCCCGAGGTTACTGATTCTAGCCATTCGCGAAGCGTTGAACTTCGCACGGTTGAAAATGTCATGGAGGACAGCTACTTACGCTACTCCATGAGCGTGATAGTAGCCCGTGCCTTACCTGATGTGAGAGATGGTCTGAAGCCAGTTCATCGCCGCATTCTTTATACCATGCTCGAAGAAGGTATTCGCCCGGGCGGCAAGTACCGCAAGAGTGCCAATGTGACCGGTACAGTCATGGCTCGTTATCACCCACACGGCAATGTTGCCATCTATGACGCCATGGTAAGACTGGCCCAAGACTGGAATATGCGCTATCCACTTGTTGATGGCCAGGGAAACTTTGGCTCAATGGATGGTGATCCACCAGCTGCCGAGCGTTATACCGAAGCACGCATGGCTAAGGCTGCTGAAGAACTCCTAACTGATATCGACAAAGAAACCGTTGAATTTATTGACACCTATGATGGTGAACGTAAAGAACCTAATGTTCTACCGGCTAAGCTACCAAATCTCTTACTTAACGGCCAGATGGGTATTGCTGTTGGTATGGCAACCAATATCCCACCGCACAATCTGACAGAGCTGGTTGATGCCACCATCCATACGATTGATCACCCCGACGCCACTCTTGATGATCTGATGAAACATATTAAAGGCCCTGATTTTCCGACTGGTGGCATGATATTCGGTCACGAATCTATGCGCACGGCTTTTGCTACTGGCAAGGGCGGCGTTGTCATGCGCGGTGTAGCTGAGGTAGTTGAGAATGCCAAAGGCCGTTCACAGATTATAATCACCGAAATCCCATACACGGTTAACAAAGCCACCTTGATTGAGAAGATAGCCGAGCTATACAAAGATAAGAAAATAAGCGGCCTCAGTGACATACGTGATGAAAGTGCCCGTGGCAACGTCCGGATAGTTATTGACCTCAAAAAAGATGCCTATCCTAAGAAGCTCCTGAATCAGTTATATAAATTAACTCCGCTGCAACTTACTTTCCACTACAATATGCTGGCACTAGTAGACGGTATTCAGCCACGCATTCTAGGGCTTCAAGATATTATCCAGGAGCATATTAAACATCGCCAAGTAGTTGTGCGTCGCCGTACAGAATATGAACTCAAAAAAGCCAAAGAACGGGCTCACGTCCTTGAGGGACTCAAGATTGCCCTCGATCACATTGACGAAGTTATAGCCACGATCCGTGCCAGCGAAACAGCGGATGAAGCTCAAGCCAATTTAATGTCCAAGTTCAAGCTTAGCGAGATCCAGGCCAAAGCCATACTAGCTATGCAGCTTAGAGCTCTAGCTGGTCTTGAGCGTAAAAAAGTTGAGGATGAGCTGGCTGAGCTGGTAAAGATCATTAGCGACCTCGAGGCTATTTTAGCTGACGAAAAGAAGATTCTGGCTATCATCAAGACAGAACTCAATGAAATAAAGAAACAATATGGAGATGATCGACGCACTAAGATCGTTCCTCAAGAATTAGGCAAAATGAGCGACGAAGATCTAGTGCCTGATGAGCAAGTTGCTGTCACACTAACATCGGCTAACTATATTAAACGTAGCCCGTTAGCCGAATACAAAAAGCAAGGTCGTGGAGGTAAGGGTAAACGCGGTATGGTAACCCGAGAAGAAGACGTTATCGAGCATGTTGTGAACGCCAGTACGCATGATTTTCTGCTTTTCTTTACCAATAAAGGCCGGGTATTTAGGATAAAAACTTATGAAGTACCCGCAGCCAGCTTGAATGCTAAGGGTGTAGCAATAGTAAATCTTCTGCAGTTGGGGCCAGAAGAGACTGTAAGTTCAGTCATTAACGTGAGCAAGCAGTCTAGTGGTGTTAACTTGTTGATGTGTACAGTTAGAGGTGTGGTAAAGAAAACGCCGTTTGAGCAGTATCAAAATGTCCGTCAAACCGGATTGATTGCCATCAATCTTGACGAAGGTGATGAGCTCAAATGGATCCGCATGACTAATGGTGACAATGAAGTGGTCATATCTACTCAGCAAGGCCAGGCCATTCGCTTCCATGAAAAAGGCGCTCGTCCTATGGGCCGCGTATCCCGCGGTGTACGAGGTATCCGACTGCGTGCTGGCGACCAAGTTATTGGTATGGACATTGTTGAAGAAGGTTCCAGCATCTTTGTTATTAGTGATCAGGGTTATGGCAAACGGACTAAAATATCTCAATTCACAGCTCACGCCAGGGGTGGGGTGGGCATACGCTCGGCCGTGGTTAATAAGAAAACTGGTAGCCTAGTAGGAGTTAAGGCCCTGTCGGGTGATGAACACCAGGAAGTTATCATAATTTCCCAGAATGGTCAGACAATCCGTCTCGGGCTAAAGGATATACCAGAGCTTGGCCGTGCCACCCAAGGAGTGCGTATTATGCGTCTTAATGAAGGCGATAAAGTTGTCTCTCTTGCTTTAGTGGAGAAGACTGAAGATGACGGTGAAGAAATCGAAGAAATAGTCGCCGCGTCCGATGCTCAGTAGACAAGCATAAGTATTTTGTTGTAAAAGACATAACAAGTTTGTCCAGCTGCAGGCTTGACATAAGAGGTGAGGCTAAGTTAGACTATCCCTTAGTCTTTTGTGGGGCTCTATTGAGTTGTCTCTGAAAGCTAGCAGGACTTTTGCACTGCGCAGGTGGTGCAAGGGATTCTGAGGACGTTAAAAACTTATGTAGTGCAAATCAACGTCAGTTCAATCTGAACAATTTCAGATTCTTTTTTGGAGAGTTTGATCCTGGCTCAGGATGAACGCTGGCGGCGTG
>CAZLTB010000017.1:0-15094 GCA_964562505.1 uncultured Candidatus Saccharibacteria bacterium | reverse complement strand
GACTGTAAATCTGTTGGCTCAGCCTTCGGGGGTTCGAATCCCTCTCCCTGCACCATTTAGTGCACAGTGACTAGGTTTATTTACGAATTATTGCAGCTTTTGTTAAACTACCGACGTTACACATGCCGTTGTAGCTCAGTGGTAGAGCACTTCCATGGTAAGGAAGGGGTCCGGGGTTCAAATCCCCGCAACGGCTCCATCTTGAATAATTTCTTTCAATCTGTTAGAATCTACGGGATATGGCAAAAAAAGGCGATAAACGTAAGGTTGTAGGTCTGGTGTCTGAAGAAAGTGGACACCGGCATTATTACACTGTTAAGAATACACAGAATACTCCTGATAAATTACAACTACGCAAGTATGATCCAGTGCTACGTAAGCACGTCTTATACGTTGAAACCAAAAAAAACTTAGGGCGAAACGAAGTCAAAGGCCGTAAATAAAATAAACTTGACTCTTGACTAAAACGCAAATACATAGAAGAATAGTTAAAGAATATCTAAACTTTGGGAGAAATCATGCCAACGAATCCTGAACGTGCACCTTTGCCTAGACAAATAGCTGCAGCCTCATTCGGAGTATTAACAACTGTTTCTTCTTTTTTATGCATGTCGGCACTTAATCAAGAGGGAGCCGACGCCGCTATTAACGGTCTAACCATAACTCTATCCTGTCCGCAGAATAATTTTGATTTAAAATATTACGACTTCCTAAACAATGTCACTAATAATGTTATTGCGGGCAACGTCGAAGAACGAGTTAATAACAACGGCAATAATGGTACCTTGATCAGCAATAAATCGTTCACACTACAGCCCCATACTGGAACACGTCTAGACTATGGCCTGGCACCTGGGGCTGAAGACCACAGAATGATTACCTTAGCCAATGGCGAAACAGACATTCAAATATTCGATTGCGTGCCAGACGCCACAACCACAACAACTGAGGCACCAACTACTACAACCTCAACATCCACCACATCTTCTACTTCAACAACCTCCACAACAACTCCTCCCACTTCAACTACGTCAACTAGTACAACGAGCACCACTAAGCCAAACACCACAACGTCTACCAGTCCATCTACAACAACAACGGCGAAGCCGCCACAAACCACAACAACAACTGAGGCAGCACCACTTATTACTACAACTACTTCCGGTGCTGCTCTTGGGCCATCAGCAACGCTTGCAGAAACTCCAACAGTAGACCCCAACCAAGCTCAATCTGGAGAATCTATAAACAAGCAAAACGGTGACACTTTGCCCAATACAGGCGGTGATCGCTGGTCAGTTAATGCAGCACTAGCCTTAGCGTTTGGCGGGTTTGTTGGACGAGCTGTTAACCGTAGACAACGCACGTCAAGATAATACAGAGAGCTCAAATGTCATGATCCCGGCATAGCTCGGATCATGACAAAAATACCTCGCTAGGCTATGATAAAAGTCGTCTAGCCTTAGATTTGGTGTCAATAACAAAGGGGCATAGTACAACGGCTAGTATAAGGGTCTCCAAAACCCTAGATCGTGGTTCGATTCCACGTGCCCCTGCCAACTTTGCAAAATAACAGATAATGTTGTAGCTTAATATCTAGTGAATAAACTGTTACTCAATAAACCAACTTTAATTTTGTTATACGGTTTTCCAGGATCAGGAAAAACCTTTTTAGCGCGCCAGCTCTGTGAAGACATGAGCGCTGCACATATACAAGGCGACCGTATGCGCTATGAGCTCTTTGAAGAGCCCCGTTACGACCGACAGGAAAACGAGATAGTAACACACCTGATGGACTACATGACAGAAGAGTTTCTTAATTCAGGTCTGAGCGTGGTCTACGATATGAATTCTGCCAGACTAAGTCAGAGACGCAAATTGCGTAACCTTGCTCATAAAACCAAAGCTAACTATGTATTTTTATGGATACAGATTGATACTGAAGGCGCCTTCGCTAGGGTAGCGAGCCGTGATCGTCGCCGAAATGATGATCGATATGCAATGCCCATGGATCGCACTACTTTCGATTCCTTTATTAACCAGATGCAAAATCCCGAGCATAACGAAGGTTATGTTGTTATTAGCGGCAAACACAATTACCAAACACAACGCAACACTGTCGTTAAAAAACTATTTGATCAGGGGCTCTTAACGACCGAAAGTGCTGCTACAAAGATGGTTAAACCTGGCTTGGTTAACTTGGTGCCAACCCCTGGCAGAGTTGATATCGCACGCCGCAACATAATTATCCGTTAGTCTATGGCTATTAAAAAAGTAGCAGTGCCGTCTATCGGCACAATCCACCTGCAAAAAAGGCGTGGGACAAAAAATTTACGACTAAGCATAAGCCACAGCGGAACCGTAAGAGTGAGTATGCCACCTTGGGTTCCATACCGTCTGGGAATAGAATTTGCGCTCAAGAAACGCTCTTGGTTAATCGACAAACAGAAAGCACCACTGATCTTAAGCCACGGTCAAAGCATAGGCAAAGAACACAAACTTTTATTTATTCAAAATTATAAAGTTTCAACAGTACGGACTAGAGTCAGTCCGGGCGGAGAAATAAGGGTCACGTTACCGATCTCTAGCCTAGAAACAGATCAAAAAGTCCAAGCTCATGCCGAACGTGCTTGCATCAGAGCGCTAAGACTTGAAGCCGAGACTCAACTACCTAAGCGTCTTAGAGTTCTAGCAACAAATCACAAATTCTCATATAACTCGGTGTCAATTAAGAGATTAACTAGTCGCTGGGGTAGCTGCTCTGAGCGTAATGATATAGTTTTGAACTGTTATTTAATGCAACTGCCATGGGAGCTAATTGATTATGTACTACTTCATGAGCTGCTTCACACACAAGTAATGGCGCATGGGCCTCGCTTTTGGACAGAGTTGTCTAATTACGTTCCGGATCTAACAAAAATTAGAAAAGAAATCAGACAATACAAGCCAATACTGGTGCCGAGACAAGTCTAACTTAAGGTAATTGTAGAAAAACAAAAGCCACGGTGTGGCATAATATGCTTATGCCAAAGCGCCTACCTCTATCTTCTGCCAAAAGCGCCAGTTTAGAACGGGAACGTTTAACTAGCCTTATAAATAGCATGGGTGACGGTGTAATCGCTACTGATGAAAAATTTAGGATAGTAATTACCAATGGTGCGGCGCTAAATATATTGGACGTGAACAGCAGTCTGATCGGTAAATCAATTGATCAAGAACTAAAACTGTTGGACAAAAACAACCAAGCACTTAACCTAAAAGAGCTCATTGCCTCAACCAAAACTTCTCAGGCCTCCAGGGAATGGCGACTTCAGTATCCTGACGAAAGCACCATGAACCTTTACACCAGCATCGCCCCAGTGCGACTTGGCTACGGCAAAGAGGGCATGAAGGGTTATGTGATACTGCTCCGCGATATCACACGCGAAAAATCTCTCGAGGAAGAACGAGACGAGTTTATTAGCGTTGTCAGCCATGAACTACGAACACCTATTGCTATAGCCGAAGGTAATATAAGCAATGCTGAATTCATATTTGAGAAGTCCCAACAACAGAACCCAGACATCGATGATGCCCTTAAACAAGCTCATCAACAGGTTAATTTTCTGGCTGGCTTAATTAACGATCTGGCTACTCTATCCCGAGCTGAACGTGGCAAGCTTCAGGTCGACGTTGAGAAAATTAATGCTCACGATCTGGTTCAGGAACTGGCCGAAAACTATCGCCCGGAGGCTACCGCTAAAGGACTGGAAATCAAGACAGATATTGATCCAGGACTTGAATTACTCGAGTCAAGCAAACTTTACACCCGCGAGATCTTGCAAAATTTTATTACTAATGCACTGAAATATACCGAAAAAGGCTCTGTTACCATCGGCGTGCGCAAAAAAACAAATGGTACTGAGTTCTATGTAAGTGATACCGGCATCGGCATAAGTAAACCTGATCAAGAAAAAGTATTCGACAAATTTTTCCGTTCTGAGGACTATCGCACTCGCAAGAATAATGGTACTGGGCTCGGTCTGTATGTCACAATGAAGCTAGCTGATCTCATTCACGCCGAGATGGATGTAAAGAGTGAGTTAAATAAAGGGTCGACCTTTACAATTTTTATTCCTGACCTCAAGTAGGCTGAATGGCTTGAAATTTGGTTTAGTATTTGCTATATTGACAACCGACGAACCTATCTATGATAGGTTTTTTAATTTTAGGAGAAAGAGTTGGCAGAAGCTAAAGACAAACGCAGTCCAAAGAAAACGGAGAGCGTTCGTGAGCGCGCCAGTAAGACCAGTAAAGAGCCCAAACCTCGTCGTTTGAGCCGTACCGCCAGCAGCGTAGGCAGGCCGTTAAAGGCAGCTCATAGAGCAGGCAAACAAACTTATTATCTGCCAGTTCCCAACAATCGTTTTGGCCGAGTTCTTAATAAAAGATTGCATATCTTTCCTCGTTTTCTTGTAAATGCCTGGAAGGAACTACGCAAAGTTGAATGGCCTGGGCGTAAGGAGACTACCAAGCTGACGTTTGCGGTCTTTCTTTTCGCCATCGGATTTGGCATTATCATCGCCGTAACTGATTACGGCCTCGATAAATTATTTAGAAAGGTACTGATCAAGTGAACAAACGCTATGATGCTAGTAAACAGTGGTATGCCATCCACACTTACAGTGGCTACGAGGAAAAGGTAGCTGAAAGTATAAGGCAGCGAGCCGAAAGCTTGGACATGAAGGATAAAATTTTCCAAGTGCTTGTGCCAAAGGAAAAGATGATCGAAGTCAAAAACGGCAAACGAAAAGTTGTTGAGAAGCGTATCTTCCAAGGTTACGTAATGGTCCAGATGAAAATGAGCGAGGACGCCTGGTATATTGTACGCAACACACCTTCCGTAACTGGATTCGTCGGCTCAGGGTCTGAACCTACGCCCATCTCGACTGAGGAAATGGAAAAGATCATGAAACGCATGGGTCGCGAAGAACCTAAGCACAAGATTGACTTCAAGATTGGCGAAGTGGTTAACATTACTGACGGTCCATTCAAAGGCTTTGACGGTAGTATTAACGAGGTTGATGCTACTAAGGGCAAACTCAAGGTGCTGGTAAATATGTTCGGCCGCGAAACGCCCGTAGAGCTCGATTCACTTCAAGTTAAAAGAGTATAGATATGTCTAGCCAATCATCGAGCTATGATCCAAACTTCAATCCTGGGCCTGAATTGTGCCTAGTCAATCAATTGGATAACGACGATGAAATGTTTGACTCTTTGCCTGACGATGAAAGAAGAGCCATTAGGTGTAAATATGGAAATTGCCCCTTACGTGCATTCATGTCAGAACCCGATACGTGTGTGATGATTAATGACTGTGAATTCATGACCGATACTATAGATCCACCCACACTAGACAACAGGGGTGAATTTTGATAGAATTCTTAAGTTACGCACTCCTAGAAGGGAGTTTTTTATATGGCAAAAGAAGTTAAAGCTAATCTAAAGATGAAACTAAAGGGCGGCCAAGCCAGCGCGGCTCCGCCCGTAGGCAGTATTTTGGGCCAGTACGGCGTCAATATGATGGACTTCGTGAATCCTTTCAACGAAGCCACTAAAGACCGTATGGGCCAAGATGTGACCGCACATATTACTGTATATGAGGACCGGTCTATGGACTGGCGAGTTGTTGGCACACCGACCGATGATTTGATTCGTAAGGCACTTGGCATTCAAAAAGGCTCAGGTAAACCTAATACCGAAAAAGTTGATAAAAAATTGTCACAATCACAGCTGCGAGAAATCGCTGAGGCCAAGGCTGAAGATATGAATACGGACAATGTCGAGGCAATCATGAAACAAGTCGCTGGCACGGCCCGCAGCATGGGTGTGGAGGTTGAAGCTTAATGGCAGAAATCGCTAAAGAAGTTGCGAGTGAAAGCCAAATTCAGAGTGCGACTCAAGAACTAGACCTTGCGCTATTCAAGCTTCAAGGAGTTCTGGCGCAAATGAGGTTAGCGCGTACAAAAGCTGAAGTATTATTTAATCGAGCTATTGATACCGATGAAAATGACTTTCTCGAGAGTTTGCCTAAAAACATGGATTCGATGGTCGAAGCTTACGAGCGCTTACCGGAACCAGAAGATATTACGAATTTAATAAATGATGCTGTGGAAGGCTCTGACCAAGCTGCTTGACCACGAAAGGATTTACTATGGCGGAAGCCAAGAAAGCAACTGCAAAAAAAAAGGCTGAAGAAAAGCCTAAGAAAACCGTGGCCAAAAAGGCAGTTGATAAGCCCATAAAAGAGGCGAAAAAAATAGCAGTACCCAAAAAGGCCAAAGAGACTAAAGAGATCCCGGCTTCAACGGACGATAAATCTGACAAAAAATTAGATTCTGAGCATAAAGTAGAAGCTAACGTTGCTAAAGCTGGTAAAAGAAGTGCTAAATCAGTTAAAGAAGCTGAGGAAAAGCAGGCAAAAGAAGAGCGTAAAGCTCACGTCGACGAGGAAAAATCTGAGACTAAGCTAAAAGTCCCACAAAAACCTGCCAGATCAAAGCTTGAAAGACGAAGTAAAAAGTTTCGTAAAGCTGCAGAGCTTATCGAAAAAGATAAGGCCTATAGTTTGGTCGAAGCAGCGGAATTAGCTACCAAAACTAGTCCTGCCAAGTTTGACGCAACTGTAGAAATGCACGTTAGGCTCAATGTCGACCCTAAGCAAGCCGACCAAAACATCCGAGATACTATAGAATTGCCTGCAGGAACCGGCAAAACATCGCGTATAGCTGTCTTCGCCGATCCTGAAGATGTAGCGACAGCTAAAAAGGCTGGCGCAGACATTGCAGCCAGCGACGAGTTCTTGCAACAACTTGATAAGGAAACAATTGACTTTGACATATTGATCGCCACTCCCGGAACAATGCCAAAACTTGGTAAATATGCGCGTCTGCTAGGGCCGAAAGGCCTGATGCCGAACCCAAAAAGTGGCACAGTGACGAATGATATACCTAAAGCCGTTGCTTCGGCCAGAGCCGGACGTGTCGAATATAGGGTAGATAGCACTGGGATCGTTCATTTAGGTATTGGTAAAGTTAGCTTTGGCGGCAAAAGGATCGCTGATAATGCAAGTGCTGTATTAGCGAGCATTAAAACCAATAGGCCTAGTGGCATTAAAGGTGGTTACATAAAGTCAGTATTCCTAACGACTAGTTTGGGACCATCAATCGCTATCGAACCTGCTGAAACCAATTAAACATAACCTGTTACAATAATATAATGATTCTTCTCGGAATGACCGGTCCTATTGGACATGGCAAGACAACTTTTGCAGAAGCTCTAACTGAGCAAGAACCCAAGACTGAGCATATGGAGACCAGCATGATCGTGGCCGAAGTGGGCAACAGACTACATGCCTCGCTTACCAAAATCCCTGACCCCTATGATGTTGACGCGTTAAATAATTGGCTAAGGTCGCTATCGACAATATTGCCTGAGACCGTGCACACCCATATAACTTATGATCAAATCAAGCTCGAGCAAGGCGCGATTGAGCAACATCCAATTGAGTATCAGAAGTTAATCCTTCACGTCGAGACACTACAGCGTCGACCGGATTTAGCCAAACGGACCATAACGAGAGAAAACAAGGAGACTTATCGGCCATTTTTACAGTGGTTAGGGGGGTACTTAGTAGAAAAAGTCGACAAGGGCATTTGGTGGAATGAAATGGTCAGGCGTGTCCGCACTGCCCAACAAAAAGGTTGTCAATTATTTATTGCTGGCGCTATACGCTATCCAAGTGATGCGACAATTCTACGACGGGCCGGAGGTATTGTAGTAAAGGTATATAGGCCTGCGCATCTGCAAAATGATATGCTCGACCCTACCGAGAGAGAACGTGAAGATGTAGAAGTAGATTGCACCATCATGAGCAACGGCACTATCGAGGACATGAAGAAGTGCGCTATACAATTTATTAAAGACGTCAAAAACAGCGAACTAAAAAAAATATATAGAACCAAAGATTTTTAGCTCCAGACAACTGCATTGCCTAACTGTAATAATTAAGTTGTAATATTTGCGCTCGGACTTGCGTCATACATTTGACAAACCGTACAATACTATAAGCTTGGAGGGCTAATGGGCGTATACAGTAACACACAAATTATTGAAGCCATCAAAGTAGGACACATACTATGCGTCCCTTTTAATGCACAGCACATCAGCCATGCCAGCCTCGATGTTACGCTTGGTTATTATTATTACCGCACGGGACAAGCCAAGAAGGGCTATGTCTATAATCCATTCGATGAAATTGATGTTCATCGTTACTTCGGAGAAGTTCATCAAGCCATTCCACACCAGGATTGGTGCACGACCAACGGAGTCAGGTTGCTTAAAGGCATCCCCCCTGAGCACCCAGTAATACCGCTAAAGCCTGGTGAGCGCATTTTGGCTCACACCCACGAGTTCTTCGGCATTAAACCACCTGGGGCTTATGAGATAAAGTCTCGTTCAAGTTGGGGACGCAATGGCATTGCTGTTTGCTTTGACGCTGGTTGGGTTGATCCGGGTTATATTAATCGACTTACTCTAGAGATATACAATCTGAACGAGCACGAGACAGTATTATTGCCAGTGGGCGAACGAATAGCGCAGGCGGTTTTCCATGAAACAGGTCCAGTTGAAGGGACTTACGGTGCTGGCCGTAACGATGGATTTAGCGGTAAATATCAGTCAGGTAGTAACCTGCCGGAGCTTATTGCGAGTTGGACACCAAACCAGATGCTTCCCAGAGCATATTTAGATAAACGGTCCTTACCGGCGGGCATCAAAGGTTTAAAAGCACGATGAAACAGTCTGAGAATACCAATAAAGGCACTTTTCTGGTTATTGAAGGCACTGATGGTTCAGGAAAAGGAACACAGTTTAAGTTATTAAAAGGAAAACTGGAAAGTTTGGGCTACGACGTAGCTGCCTTTGATTTTCCTCAATATGATGAGCCATCCAGTTTCTTTGTTAAAGAGTATCTAAATGGCAGATACGGCAGCAGCGGAGAGGTTGGCCCTTATACAGCCTCACTGTTTTTTGCTCTAGACCGGTATCAAGCTGCTTCTCAGATCCGCCAAGCTTTAGCTGAGGGTAAAGTTGTAATTGCTAACCGGTTTACAGGCTCAAACATGGCTCACCAGGGAATCGGATTTGCTCACGCCGAAGAGCGACGCGGATATTTTATCTGGCTCGATAACCTTGAATTTCAAATGTTAGGAATTCCTAGACCCGACAAGTCAATCGTACTGCGTGTGCCGGCAGAAATAGCTCAACAGTTAGTTGATCGTAAGGACCCTCGCTCCTACACCGACAAAAAACGCGACATTCATGAAGCTGACATTAACCACCTCAGAAAATCTGTCGAAGTCTACGATGACCTTTGTCAGCTATTTCCTAAGGACTTCACTCGTATTGATTGCGTTCGGGGAAATAAATTAATGAGTATTGAAGCCATAAATGATCAACTTTGGAAAACAATTGAGCCCTTGCTCCCTGAGAAACCTAAAAAAAAAGCACCCTCGTCAACTCCAATAAAGATAGATAATCCATTTGTCATCAAGACAGAACAAGGTTATGAAGTTACGCCTCAAGGTGAGGAATGGCTGCAAAACGCTGTCACAGATACCAAAGGAAATGTCTATGCTTTCAACGACAAACTAAGCCCTTTAACAATTGCTGCTGCTATGGCCAGATTATCGCGCCGAGGCGATGATATGCGCATAACGATACTAGACGAGTTTGCAAACAACATAGGTAAAGACGAAAAACTCTTACAACGCGTAATCACAGCTTATGGGGATGATTCTGTTCAGCAATTGGCTGGACAACATTTGGTTGTCGAAGGTGCCTCTAATCTTCTTACTAAGAAACTCGAGTGGGGCCGGCTAGCCGCCTAC
Source organism: uncultured Candidatus Saccharibacteria bacterium (assembly GCA_964562505.1). Taxonomy (GTDB): domain Bacteria; phylum Patescibacteriota; class Saccharimonadia; order Saccharimonadales; family CAZLTB01; genus CAZLTB01. Next base: position 5,168 of record CAZLTB010000017.1, on the reverse strand, counting down.
CTAGAACAATCAACGCGCTATATTTATTATGATCAAAAAGATGCCAGCGGCAGCTACAGATACTACACGCCTGAGCACTTCGACAAGATTACAAAGAGGCTTTATACCGGCACACTTGACCATATTTTTGAAGTGTATTCTGACATGGTTCATAAAGCCACAAAATATGTCCGCGAAAACTCTGACACACCAAAGAAGGAACAGGACATAGCATGGCAAGGTGCCACCAGGGCACAAGCGTGTGATGCCATTAGGCCCGTTTTGCCAGTAGCTACCAAATCAACTGTTGGCATTTATGCGTCAGGACAGGCCCTTGAAAGTCTTATTATGCACCTTCAGAGCGACGAGTTACCTGAGGCCCGAGACACTGGTGATAAAATCCTTAAAGAAACGCGTAAAGTCATCCCGGCCTTACTTGAACGAGCCGATAAGCCTGACCGCGGTGGTGCAATGATCGCCTATAGAGCCAATACGCAAAAAGCAGTGCAAGCCTTAGCCGCAAAGTATCTTCCAGACACGCACGGTGCCGAGACAGAGGCGGTACGCCTGATATCCTATTGGCCGAAGAACGAAATGGATCTAATCGCAGATATGCTCTATGAGCACAGTAGCTTACCGCTAAAAGAAATACAAAAAAATGTGGAAAAGTGGCCTGTCAGTCGAAAAGAAGAGGTTCTAAAAGCTTACATCGGGGAACGCCTAAATCGCCGGCACAAACCGGGGCGAGTGTTGGAAAAAGCTCACTACAATTGGGACTTGGTATGTGATTACGGTATCTTTAGAGACCTACAACGCCATCGTATAGTTGATGATCTGGAATGGCAACCTCTAACTCCGCGCTATGGTTTTGATATTCCAAAACTGGTTGAAGATGCCGGTTTAACCGAACAGTTCGAGGAATGCTTTGACTTAAGTCTCGAGCTATATAGCGCATTACAAGCCAAAGGCTACGCTACGGAAGCCCAATACGCCACATTGTTAGGCCATAAAATGCGCTGGAAAGTTACATATAATGCCCGTGAGGCCTTCCACTTGCACGAGCTTAGAACCAGCCCTCAAGGACATCCGGGTTATCGTAAACTAGTCCAGGAAATGCATGAAAAGCTGGCAGAGGCTCATCCGTTATTAGCTGAAGGCATGAAATTCGTAAATGAAGGTGAAGATCCTGAGCTGACACGGCTTGCCGCTGAACGCTACACCCAATTCAAGCTAGAACAGATTGAGAATAACGAATAATATTCAAGATGATAAAGGTCTGGCGACATACCATGCAGCGTAAGGTCGTCCATCCTCGTGACGCTGAATGTTTCCGACAACTTCGAAGCCTTCAATTTGAGCAACAGAAATCTGGTCTTCTCCAGACTCAAGTACTTGCTGCGCATCACAATTAAGCTCACTCAAGAAATTTTTATGTGTCAAGACATGGAATTCTGCATTTCTCGGATCTTCATGCAACGAACTATCGACTACAAAGTATGCACGAAAGTCGGGACTTTCGCCTTCTATATATCTGAATAGCTCGCTTATCTGAGCTGCGGCCCATCTCGTGGAAGCAAGCTCAGGATTTTCTTGTCGTAATTCAGCACGGATACGGATTTTTTGTTCGCTTTCATCACCACCCGCTAAAGAAGCCTCTGAAATAGTCATATCTGTATCTACCGAAAATAAATTCTACGCTTTCCCACGCCTTTTGCAATAGGTATTTTTCGGGTTGTCCTTTCTCTCTAAGATTTAAAAACCGGACCCTTTTGTTGGAGTCCGGCTTGTTATTTTCTTTGCTTATTTTATTCGATGATAAACACGGGCTCCAACCTATTTTTTAATCATAATGCGCACAAAGCCATACTTCGGCGCCCATAGATTAATAATGGTGTGGAGTTGTTTTATCACGAATGTGGAGTTTACGCTTAACTGAGGTGCTTGTCAAGACCCACGCAAAGTGTTAATGTGGATGATTATGGGTTTAAATCAGTTGAAGCAGCTTGGACTACTACTCGGCCTAGAAGGGCTGTGCTTCAGTACGGTTGAAGCCTGAGCGTTAAATAACGCCTTAGCACAGCCCCAGAAACAATCAGGCTTCACCAAAGCCTGTTTTTATTTTAAAGGAGAATAAAATGTCGGAACAAAGTAAATACTTTATGGGGATTAACCCCAATATACACAGTGGGCAAGCTGCGGTAGAAGCTTTATATTCTGCGGAAAGGCCTACTCATGTGGATAATGGGCGAGTAAGTGATTCATTATCCATAAGTAACATGACTGAGAGTCAGCGTTTAGCTAGCTTAGCCGTTATCAGTACATTCCATGACCACCCTGAAGTTTTTGATCCAGCGTCGACAGAAGCAATACGCACTTTCATCCATAAAGTTGCGAAACCCGCCGTCCAAGACACTGTGGAAAGTTGACAAAATCAGCTCAAGGGTGGAACATAAAAATATGCCTCAGAATCAAATCATTATTGTGAGCATTATTGCCCCCGATATGCGGGTCTGATAGATATTGTCAAAGTAAATCAGCCCCGCATCCGCGGGGCTTTTAAATTTAAGGAGAATTACTATGGGCATGGAGCTAACGGTAGGATCAGATCTGAGCGACTATGCTTCAGACGACGGAGTCTGGATAGAAAAGCTTAATGGCGAGTTCCGCTCGGCCGAAGAAATGTGCGTACCGACTCAACCAGAACCCAAGCCCATAACTTCACAGCTTCACAAAGAATGGCAGGCCGAGGTTCTGGCGGTCTATGAAAAACAAATGGTGCGGTATGAATCACGTCGCTATAGCCTAGAGGAAGCCAATGCCACCAATGAATGGCTCATGGCTCAGTTACCGGGCGTTTTCAATGGTAAAAGTGAAGCATATATATCTAATCTTAATGAAGCCTATCGTAAATCTGAAACTATCATTCGCTTACTTGGAAATCATGGTATCCAAAGGGTTTGACTTACTCGGGGTCATATCTTATAATTCTTTAGTTACCAAAGACAGCGACGGGTGTAAACCTTGATAATGTCGCCTAGGTGCCAACAATTCGATATTTGTTTTGTGAGCACGTTTAAAGCTTCTTGGTAACCCCGGGGAGCTTTTTTGGTACAACGCATTAGTTTAATAAGGTCGAGAGCTCGTGCGTTAACTCATAAAAGTAAGGGAAGATATTATGGCTCTTACAAAAGATAAGAAGAATGAATTAGTCAAAGAAGTCAGCGATTTGCTGGCTAGTTCAAAGTTAACGGTGGTTGCTGCTTATCAAGGTACACCCGTAAAGGCTATGCAGAGCTTACGCCGGAGTGGTCGCGACAATGGCACAACCCTTAAAGTCGTTAAAAACCGTCTAGTAATCAAGGCTGTCCAGAATACCGATAAGGTTAAGGATGCCGATACAAGCGCACTTAACGGTATGCTTTTGTACGCCTTTAACAGCGAGGATGAGGTTGCGCCGGCGCAAGTTTTGGCAAATTTTGCTAAAACCCAGCCAACTATAGAGTTTGTTGGTGCATTTACTGAAGATGGCAATTTTATAGGCGCTGAAGATGTAAAAGCTTTGGCAAGCCTACCCAGTAAAGATCAGTTACGCGGTATGTTGGTCGGCACTCTAGTTGCGCCTTTGAGCGGCTTTGTAAATGTAATGGCAGGTAATGTTCGCGGTGTGTTAAATGTTTTAAACGCCCGGGCAGACGCCTTAGGCCAATAGAAAGGAAATACTTATGGCAGACGAAGAAGTAAAGACTGAAGAAAAAAAAGCAGGAAAAACATCAGTACCAAAGGAATTCGCTACGATCGTAAAAGAACTGGATAAAATGTCGGCACTTGAGATCAGTAAGTTTGTTAAATTCCTCGAGGAATACTGGGGAGTCACTGCTGCCGCACCAGCCGCTGCGGTTGCTGCTGCCCCATCAGCTGGTGGTGGAGAAGCTGCCCCGGCAGCTGAGGAAAAGAGCGAGTACGACGTAGTCCTAAAGGACGCTGGTGCTCAGAAAGTAGCCGTTATCAAGGCCGTTAAAGACATCAGCGGTTTGGGTCTAGGTGAAGCCAAGGCATTGGTCGATGGTGCACCAAAACCTGTGCTTGAAAAAGCCAAAAAAGAAGATGCGGAAAACGCCAAGAAGACTCTTGAAGAAGCCGGCGCTACTGTCGAGCTATCTTAGTTCGAGTCCAGACTTCATAAAAACTACCCAGGTTGACCCCAGGGTAGTTTTTTATAATTTATTTTAAACTTAAGATTGTTAAACAATTATCCACAGATACTTCTTATTTTTTTGACTTGACCTTTGTAACGTGATACGGTAAGTCGTAAGTGTACCTAAATAAACACTTATCTTATTAGAGAGACTTAAAATAATGGCAGACGTACCAGACAAACAGATTAAGCGACTAAAAACCCTCATTCAGGAAGCTGAAACTAGTTTAGGTGCTGCTAAAGAGTTATTAACGAGCCTGGTTGGCGAAGATCCAGCCGTAACAAGAGCTATCAAAAGCGAAGAAGCACTTGGTAAAGTTATTGAAGGGGTTTTTGATGGGCAGAATATGGTTGGGTCAGACGGCAAAACCTATCCCGTCCCAGCTAATTACGCCAGTAAGTCTAAACTAGTTCAAGGTGATATTCTAAAGCTCACAATTGCCGATGATGGTTCATTCATGTACAAACAAATTGGGCCTATTCCCAGAAAACAAATTGTCGGCGTACTAACGCAAGAAAACGGCCACTATTATGTCGATGTAAACAAGAAGAAATACCGTGTGCTCCTAGCTAGCGTTACATACTTTAAGGCTAAGCCGGGTGATCAAGTCAGCGTCAATGTCCCAGAAGATGACAGTCACGCAGAGTGGGCAGCATTAGAGGCCGCTTTGTAAATCTGATAACGACGGTTCCCTCGAGTCTACAGAAACAGTCCACTGGACCGTTCTGGAGCCGCACTAGAAGCGTCACTGTAAAGACGCGCTTCTCTAAAATCTACAACACGGACATGCTCTAACGCGGCGTATAATAAGTGGTTACATGGGGCAGGCACTCTACCGGAAATACCGGTCTAAAAAACTGTCAGAGATCGTCGGCCAGGAACACATTACGACGACTCTTGCTAACGCACTCAAAAACGACTCAATCAGCCACGCCTATCTGCTGACAGGCCCACGAGGAGTCGGCAAGACCCGTATTGCGCGTATACTTGCAC
>CAZLTB010000016.1:0-19489 GCA_964562505.1 uncultured Candidatus Saccharibacteria bacterium | reverse complement strand
CCTTAGGAGCATGTGCCGCAAGGCGTGAAGGTTCAAGTCCTTTCATCCCCACCAGATATTTATGAATATAGATTTTGATTCAACAGTTCGAATCGTTAACTCTCTGATGATCGCATCACGCATCATTTTTTATTTCGCAGTTATGGCCGGCATATTTACCTTGTTGTGGATAAGATTTGCAAAGAAATATAACCAAAGCCGTTATCAGCGGCTCGTTAATATAGGTGGCATTTATATACTCAGCCTGCTAATTGCTGAGTTTGTAATACCTTGGATTTTAAGATTTTAGTGGACGTTGCTCTAGAGATTGTCCGAACGTGCTATTCGCAATATAGCTGTTAGCGCAATAGCCAGTATTGCTCCTAGAAGCGCGCCAACTAATTGTGCTAAATCGGATTGGGACACTAGAAACCTTTTTGTTAGTTTGTTAGCCACAGGTATTTTATAACTCTCGTGCTCTTTTGCAAGCCATTACTTTATTAACGGTAGTGGTACAATCTAAATCATACATGTCACTATCTACACAACCCTATAAAGGTGCGCGCGATTTCTACCCTGAAGACAAGCGGCTGCAAAAGTATATATTTAGAACCATGCGCAGAGTCGTAGAGCGCTTTGGTTATGAAGAATATGACGCACCAATAATTGAGCCTCTGGAACTTTATCAAGCCAAATCTAGTGAGGAGATAATAACAGAGCAGACTTATGTATTCACTGACAGAGGAGATAGACATGTGGTAATCAGGCCGGAAATGACTCCGACTGTAAGTCGTATGGTAGCGGCCAAACGCCAGGAACTAGGCTTCCCGCTAAGGTGGTACTCCATCCCCAACCTCTGGCGCTATGAACGTCCCCAACGCGGCCGACTCCGTGAACATTGGCAGCTTAATGTAGATCTGTTTGGTGTAGCCGATAACACCGCTGAACACGAAATGATTCTAGTTGCAGATAACCTAATGAAAGCTTTTAAAGCTAAGCGCGACATGTACACGATCAAAATCAACAGCCGTAAACTCATCGATATCTTCATGCGTGAGCACCTGGGGTTAGATGATACGCAATCCCACACGCTCGTAAAATTGATTGATCGCATGCATAAAATTGACACAGCTGAGTTTGTCGGGCAAGCCGAAGCTATCTTTCGTCCGTCTCAAAGAGAGGCTGGTAGCAGCGACAAGTTGTTTAATTTCCTTAAGGCACAATCCATAGAAGAGCTGCCACCTGATATGCAGCTGCAAGCTGAAGCCGGTGGCATTCAGCCACTCATAGAACTGTTACGCAAATCGTATGTAACTAATGTAAGATTTGACCCGACTCTTATGCGAGGGTTTGATTACTACACAGACATAGTCTTCGAAGTTTTTGATAATCACCCTGATAATAACCGCTCTATGTTCGGCGGTGGGCGCTATGATGGGCTTGTTGGGATGTTCGGAGTTGAGCCAGTCCCGACTGTTGGTTTTGGTATGGGCGATGTTACGCTAGCAAATTTCTTAGAGCTGCATAACTTAGTACCTAAGCTTAGGCCGAAAACGGACTTGTATGTTGCTCTAATCGGTGACGTTTATGATAGATCACAAAAAATTCTTGATGAGCTGCGTGATATGGGCGTAAATGTGGCGGTTGACAGTACCGGGCGGCGACCGGAAAAACAAATTAAAGCAGCTGTAAAACAGGGTATTCACTTTGTCCTGTTCATTGGCGACAAAGAACTTGAGAGCGAAATGTATATGCTTAAAAATCTCGAGTCTGGAGAAGAAGAGCGCCACGGAGCAGAGCGACTGGTCAGTGTCATCAAAGATTATCGTAAGCAATAAATGACTGCTACGAACCACGCATTGACAGGTGCTCTTATTGGTTTAACTGTAAATCAGCCAGCGGTCGCTATTTTAGCCGCTCTTTTGTCCCATTTTGTACTAGATGCTTTACCACATTTTGGTTCAGTAACTGATGAAAGGGTTCTTTTTAAAACCAAGACTTTTCGAAACTATTTGATTGCCGAGGCAATAATTTGCTTTCTAATTGTGTCTGTGCTTTTCGCAACTCATCCTAAGCAGTGGCAGTTGGCATCAATTTGTGCATTTATTGCAGCTGCACCCGATCTTTTATCTATTAATCACTACCTAACCGTTAAGACTGGCAGAATATGGAAGCCAAATCTGTATTCTCGCTTCGCAAGTCGCATTCAATGGTTTGAACGTCCAATTGGGGGTTTTGTGGAGGTAGCTTGGGCGCTCTGCGCGGTAATCTTATTAGCAACAATCATTCAAATCTGATAGAGTAGGATCCCATGCAAGTCAAAAAGACCAGCTCTGACGATATGCACGCTGTGTTCATGGTGGTTGCTAGTGAAAATGAGCTTAACTCTCTGAAAGAACACGTTTTATCTCACTTTCAAGATCGGGTTAAGGTGCCTGGTTTTCGTGCCGGAAAGATCCCTCCATCGGTGCTTGAAAAAAACGTCGATCAGGATAGCCTGCAAGGTCACTTTCTTGAAGAAGCCATTGAACAAATGTATGCCCAAGCCGCAAATGAGCTAAATCTTAGGCCCGTCGATCAACCCAAAATCTCTATTAAAAAGTTCGTTCCCTTTTCAACTCTAGAATTTGAAGTTGATGTTGCTGTAGTTGGCGATATAAAGTTACCCGATTATAAGAAGATTAAAAAAGCTAGACCTTCCGTAACGATTACTGATAAAGACATAAATTCTGTTATTGATTCATTAAAAACGCGTTTAGCCGATAAGAAGGATGTTGACCGAGCTGCTCAATCTAATGACCAGCTTTGGATTGATTTTGAAGGAGTAGATGCAAGCGGAAAGCCAGTTACTGGAGCTGACGGCAAGAACTATCCTTTGATGCTTGGAAGTAATACATTCATACCTGGTTTTGAAGACAATTTAATTGGTTTAAAAACAGGTGAAGAAAAGAGCTTTACTTTGACTTTTCCGAAGGACTACGGAGTTAAAACGCTGGCTAACAAAAAAGTGACTTTCAACACCAGTGTTATTAAGGTACAAGAAGTAGTCGAACCAAAACTTGATAATGATTTCGCTAAAAAGGCTGGTCCGTTCGAGACAGTTCAGCAATTAAAGGCAGATATCAAAAAACAATTAACTCACGAGAAAAAACACGAAGCTGACAGGCAATATGAAAATGAGTTAGTTAGGGAGATTGCCTCTAAGAGTAAAGTAAACGTGCCTGATATCTTGGTCGACGAGCAGATTGAACGTATGGAACAAGATGAACGCCAGAATCTGGCTTATCGGGGACAAACTTGGGAAGAGCATCTAAAAGAAGAAGGCGTTACCGCCGAGCAACATCGTGAACAAAATCGTGTCACTGCTGACGAGCGAGTAAAAATGAGCCTTGTTCTGTCAGAAATTGCTGAGCTTGAGAAGCTGGAAGTTACACCTGAAGAATTAGAAATACGCCTACAAATCCTTAAGGGACAATACAAAGATCCACAGATGCTGGCTGAACTTGATAAGCCGGAGGCCAGAAGAGACGTAGCTTCTCGGATCCTGACTGAAAAAACAGTCCAAAAGCTCGTCAACTATTCCCATAGATGATTGCTAATAACCACTTATAATGTTATAATATAGTAATGACAGAAAGTAAGTCTCAGCGATATGCTGAAATATTCGGTCTTGAGCAAGCCTCAGTCGCCAAAAGTGATGAGCCTTCACTGAATGAATTCGACAATCGCGCTAATGCTATCCGAACACTGCAGCCAGATCTAAGAGAACAAATTACGGCGGTTGTCGAACTGGTAGAATTGATGCCGTCCGACGGCATGACGGATGCCCAGAAAGCCTTACTTGGCCACGCTTTGCTGGATTATGTAGTAGAAAACAGGGACTAGCAAAGTTAATTAGCACTCTTGACTCGTGAGTGCTAATTTTATAAACTAAATTAGTAATGAAGCCTACTAGCCAAATTTTAATTCCAACTGTTATTGAAAACGAGGGCCGTGTAGAGCGAGCCTATGACATTTACTCGAGACTACTCAAAGATCGTATTATTTTCTTGGGTACACCTGTTGATGAACACACAGCCAACTTAATCGTTGCCCAATTGCTCTTTCTTGATAATGAAGATGACAAAAAGGACATTAATCTCTATATCAACAGTCCCGGTGGAAGCGTTTATGATGCACTAGCAATTTATGACACAATGCAATTTGTTAAGGCTGACGTGCAGACTGTCGGGATAGGCGTCCAGGCTAGTGCGGCCGCTTTCCTGCTCAGTTCCGGCGCCAAGGGTAAGCGGTTCTTACTTCCTCACGCTACAGTTATGATTCACCAGCCATCCAGTGGCACACGTGGCAAGGTGACTGACCAGGAAATCGATCTTAGAGAATCGTTACGGGTGAAGAAATTGCTTGAAGAAATTATGGCCAAAAACACAGGCCAAAAGCCAGCCAAAATCCACGAGGACATGGAACGTGATCGCTGGATGACAGCCGACGAGGCCAAAAAATATGGTCTGATCGACTCTGTCATCAACAACCCACCAAAAGCCAAATGAACTACTCATGGTTAAGACTACCTTTTATGTTATGCTCTGCTTCATATGAAAAAAGTGGCCGAAACCTTTCTATTTAGAGAGGACGAAAAGCATCCAGAAGTATCTGTGACCCGCATGCCAGTTAACGCCGTGCACTTGTACGCTGAAGGCGTCTTGAAAGTCATGGCCCAAGCATACGAGAGGCAGTTTGAAACAGGTAATCAATTACTCAAACCGGGGGATTCTCGGACAGAGTTCGACTTTACTGATGAGGAACGTGTTAAGAAACAGCAAAGCAAGATGCTTGGATATATCAAAAAGCATCGCTCCTCCTACTGGCTAGCATATCAAGATAGATATTTTCTGGACCCTGCTTTTAAACCTATAGGGATAGCTAAGACTTCGCCATCGAGGCCTCGTTTGAGGCCCTGGGAACCTCCAAATTGTTATCTAAACGACATAGCAGTGGCTGAACCTCATCAGGGAATAGGAGATGCCGTACTGTTTGCCGCACTTTCTGATTTCGATGGTGCGAATTCAGTTGTTGCTGATGTAGCACGTAGTAGCGAGTCATATTTTGTCTCTCTTGGGTTTGAAAAGACACGGGACAATGTATCCCAACTTAATATCAATGGCACGTCGCTCGCACAAGACCGTTATGAGGCAGAGACAATATCACTTGTAAGAGGTTTCCTGATTGCCCGCCAGCAAAGAATACTTGACGCTGGTCCTCAGGCGATACAGTAGACATAAAAGTCTTGACATTAGAAATTTAATTGTTCACACTATAGGTAAAGAAGTAGTGTACGTCTGGGCAGTGCTGAGTTTGACCACAGTGAGCACCCAAAACACCCTCGTAGGAATCTTCGCGCGAAAAAATTACAACATATCACTAAGCTAAATTTGTGGGAGTTAAGTTTGCTTATGGCAAAAGGCACACCTGGCAAAGCCAGTACCTTAAAGCGTATGTTCTTTACTGATGAAGATGATGTTCTAGATATGCCGAACTTGGTTGATCATCAGAATCGGTCATTCCAATGGTTTGTTGAAGAAGGTCTTGGCGAGCTGCTCGCTGAAATTAGCCCGATAGATGATTACACAGGCACTAAGCTGTCGCTCAGCTTTAAGGATTATCGCTTCGAAGCACCTAAGATGAGTGAATTTGAAGCTCGAGAGAATAATGTATCTTATGAAGCTCCACTTAAAGCAACAGTTGAGCTTACCAATAAAGTAACTGGTGAAGTCAAAAGTCAAGAAATTTACCTCGGTGATTATCCATGGATGACGGAAAGAGGTACGTTTGTTATTAACGGCGCAGAACGAGTCGTGGTATCTCAGCTGATCAGGTCTGCTGGTGTTTTCTTCACGGCTGATCAGCACGGTGCGTCCAATCTATACGGCGCAAAAGTAATACCAGGTCGCGGGGCATGGCTGGAGTTCGAAACAGCTTCAGCGGGTGCGATGTACGTAAAAATTGATCGAAAACGCAAAATTCCAGTTACTACACTGCTGAGAGCTCTTGGCGTTACTGATACTCAGATGAAAGAATCCTTCAAGCACGTTGATCAAGGCAAACTGAATTATATTGACGCTACTCTCGAGAAGGACCCCGCCCGTGGTGCTAATGAGGCCTTAATTGAGGTTTATCGTCGACTCAGGCCCGGTGATTTGGCAACAGTTGATAACGCCCGTTCTCTACTTGAGAACATGTTTTATAACTTCAAGCGCTTTGATTTCAGCCGAGTGGGTCGTTATAAGCTGAACAAACGACTAGACCTCAACGTTCCGAATACTGCCGAGAATCGGGTTATGCGACTCGACGATCTTGTGGCAATTGTGGCCGAGATTATTCGATTAAACAACACTCAGGATCCGGCTGATGATATCGACAGCCTCGCTAACCGCCGGGTTAAATTAGTCGGTGAGTTAGTTCAACGTCAGTTCCGGATAGGTTTGCTCAGAATGGAGCGAAACACAAAAGATCGTATGTCAATGTCCGAAATCGAGACAGTTACACCGGGCCAACTGATTAATGCTCGGCCGATCGTGGCTGCAGTACGTGAGTTCTTTGCAAGTTCGCAGTTGTCACAATTTATGGACCAGATCAACCCGCTTTCCGAACTTGCACACAAACGTCGACTGAGTTCTATGGGCCCGGGTGGGCTTTCCAGAGAGCGGGCTGGCTTTGAAGTGCGCGATGCTCACGCTACACACTACGGTCGAATTTGCGCAGTCGAAACACCAGAAGGTGCAAATATTGGACTAGTACTTAACCTCGCGACATATGCAAGGATTAATGACTACGGATTTATAGAGACTCCTTATCGCAAGGTTATAAATTCAGCTACTGCTAAGGCTGCGGTTGGCCATATTGCTTCAGTTGACCTTGAGAATGATAAAGGCAAGGTGTTAGTAAAGGCTGGATCTAAAATAACGGCCGCCCAAGCTAAAAGTTTAGCTTCCGTGAAAAACCAAGTAACGTGGCCTGTTAAGGCTGTGGTAACCGACGAAGTTATATTCTTAGACGCTTACGAGGAGGAGCACGCCGTAATAGCCAGCGCGGGTGAGGAAGTCGACGACAAAGGCCATTATGTAAATGATCGTATTTCAGCTCGTAGCCACCTTAAAGCCGGTGAAGTTGACGCCAATGATGTAACCCACATGGATGCCTCACGTAAGCAAATTATCGGTTCGTCAGCTGGTCTTATACCGTTTGTAGAAAAGAATTATGTCTATAGGTCGCTTATGGGTAGTAATCAACAACGTCAAGCTGTTCCGTTGGTTAGTCCAATGGCGCCAATTGTTGGGACGGGACTTGAAGCAACTGTTGCGCACAATAGTGGCCAGCTAATTGCTGCCGAAGCCGCTGCGGAAGTCATGAAGGCAACCGCTGACGAGGTAGTAGTTAAGTATAAGGGCAAGACCGAAACCTATCACCCACAGCACTTTGTAAGGAGTAACGAAGGTAGTTCGATTAACCAAAAAGTAGTTGTGAGCACTGGCGATAAATTAAAGGTCGGTGACCCCATTATTGAAGGCATGTCCGTCGCTGATGGCGAATTGGCACTTGGTCGAGATCTGATAGTCGCCTTCATGCCCTGGAGTGGATACAACTTCGAAGATGCTATCATCATATCTCGCAAATTAGTTGAGGACGATACCTTAACTTCTGTCCATATTGTTGACTTCATGGTTGAAGTTAGAGAAACCAAACTGGGACCAGAGATTGTTACCAGAGATATTCCAAATGTTTCTGAAGACGCCCTGAGACACTTAGACGACGACGGAATAGTAAGGATTGGAGCCGAGGTACATCCTGGAGACATACTGGTTGGTAAAATTACACCGAAGGGCGAACAAGAGCTATCAAGTGAAGAGCGTTTGCTTAGGGCTATTTTCGGTGAAAAAGCCAAGGAAGTGCGTGATACGTCACAACGCATGCCGAATGGAAAACATGGGAAAGTAGTCGGCGTTAAGGTTTTTAGTCGGGCCAATGGTCATGAACTCAAAGCCGGGGTCATTATGCAGATCCAGGTATTTGTCGCCCAAATGCGTAAGATATCCGTTGGTGACAAACTTGGGGGACGCCATGGTAATAAGGGTGTAATCGCAAGAATTTTACCTGTTGAAGATATGCCTTTTATGGAAGATGGAACACCGGTTGATATTATCTTGAATCCGCTTGGTGTCCCGTCACGTATGAATGTTGGACAGCTGTTTGAAACCCACTTAGGTATGGCGGCAAGAGCTCTCGGTTTGAAGGTTGCAAGTCCTTCGTTTAATGGAGTTACAGCTTCTAAGATTCGCGAGCTTCTGAAAGAATCAGGATTACCCGAGGATGGTAAACAACAATTATATGATGGCCGAAACGGTACTCCGTTTAAAGAACAGACTACTGTCGGATCAATGTATATGATTAAACTTAACCACATGATCTCAGATAAGATTCATGCTCGTTCAACCGGACCATACACTATGGTTACTCAACAGCCACTCGGCGGTAAGGCTCAAAATGGCGGTCAGAGGTTTGGTGAAATGGAAGTCTGGGCGCTTGAAGCTTATGGTGCTGCCAACACATTGCAGGAAATGCTGACTATCAAATCAGATGATGTCTATGGCCGCTCCAAGGCTTATGAATCAATCATTAAAGGTACTGAGATTGTTGGGCCGAAGGTACCCGAAAGCTTTAATGTGCTTGTCAAAGAACTACAGGGCCTAGGGCTTAAGGTTGATCTCATGCAGTCAGATGCGGTAGTTGATGCTGAAGCTGTGCTTGCTAAAAACATCAAAGAAGAAGCTGAACATCTGCCTGAAGTCGATGTTCCGGCTCCCACCATTTCCGATATAGACGTAACCGAAGATGCGGCGGCTGACGAATTTGTTGTTATGGAGCTTGATGATGATATTCCGGCAACAACAGTAATTAGCGACGACAATAAACCCGCAGACGATGCTACAGGCGACTTTGCCGTCGTTGACGAGGAAGAAGGAGAGGCTAAACTATGATAAGACGCTACTCATACGGGACCGATATTGCAGATTTTGAAGCTGTCCGCCTGGCCGTTGCCAGCAGTGAAGATATACTTGATTGGAGCTATGGCGAAGTTACGAAACCGGAAACCATAAATTACCGTACTCAGAAACCTGAGAGAGATGGTTTATTTTGCGAGAGGATCTTCGGTCCTGTTAAGGATATAAATCCCCACGATGCCAAATATAAAGGAGTTCGATCACGTGAGGCTGCCGTTGATAAAAACGGTGAGATTGTTACGAAGTCGATCGTACGGCGTGAGCGCATGGGCCATATTAATCTGGCTAGTCCAGTTGCACACATCTGGTTCTTGCGAGGAACTCCTTCCGCGATAGGGTTGCTACTAGGCATGACTGTTAAAAATCTTGAGCGTATTGCTTACTTTGCCAGCTATGTAATTAAGAATGTGGATGCTAAGAAACGCGATGAAATATTGGCTGACAAAGAAGCGGAATTTACAGCAGCTAAAGAGGCAATAAAAGCTCGATATGAAAAAGAGGCTGCTGGTGAGGACGCTAATGTAAAGTCCCTGGCAGAAGAACAGACGAAAGAACTAGAAGAGTTAACAACGGATTACGAAACGCTAAAGGAGCAACTAGTTAGTCTAGAGAAACTCCATCTTATTAATGAAACTGATTTTCGGGGGTTACCCGATGAACTACAAGCGCTGGTCGAAGTAGGTATGGGGGGCACCGCCCTAAAAGATCTACTTGATGAAATTGATCTATCTAAATTGATCGATGAATTAACTAACGAGGTCGAAGAAGCTAAAGGACAGCGCAAGAAAAAAATAATGAAACGTTTAAGGTTACTTGAAAGCATGCATCGAGCCGGAATTCGGCCAGAAAGCATGTGCTTAAGTGTCTTGCCCGTTATTCCGCCTGACCTAAGGCCAATGGTCCAACTTACTGGGGGTCGTTTTGCTACAAGTGATTTGAATGATCTATACCGGCGAGTTATTAACCGTAATAATCGCTTGAAAAAACTGATTGAACTAAATGCTCCTGAAGTAATTCGTCGTAACGAACAACGCATGCTTCAAGAAGCCGTTGATGCACTTATTGATAATAACAATGCTAGAAGCGGACGGGCAGTAGCAGCTACTGGCCAACGACGACGCCTGAAGTCACTAAGCGATATGCTAAAAGGTAAACAGGGACGTTTTCGCCAGAACTTGCTTGGTAAACGCGTCGACTATTCAGGACGCTCTGTTATCGTTTCTGGCCCGGAGCTTAAGATTAACCAGTGCGGTCTGCCAAAAATGATGGCGCTTGAACTTTTCAAGCCGTTCGTGATCGGGCATTTAATAATCAATGAGCATGCTCATAATATCCGAAGCGCAACCAGAATGATTGAAACCGGAGAAATTGCTGTTTGGGATGCATTGGACGAAGTCATAAAGGGCAAGTACGTTCTTTTGAATCGGGCTCCGTCGCTTCACCGTCTTTCTATTCAGGCTTTTCAGCCTGTTCTTATTGAAGGCAAAGCCATTCAACTCCACCCGCTGGTTTGCAAAGGCTTTAATGCTGACTTTGACGGTGACCAAATGGCTGTACACCTTCCCTTATCCGACGCTGCTCAAGTGGAGGCACGTGAGATTATGGCAGCCAATCGCAACCTTCTAAAACCGGCTGATGGCTCACCGATTTTACACATTGAACAAGATATTGTGCTCGGTTGCTATTACCTAACTTATGACCGACCAGGCCAGGAAAAAGTAAAAGTTAAGGCTTTTTCTAATCTGGATGAAGCGTTGATGGCATTCGATAATGGAAAGATTGAATTACAAAGCCGGGTTCGCCTATGGTTTCGTGGAGTTCTTCGCGAAAGTACGCTTGGACGAATTCTCTTCAACGAAATCTTTCCCGAAGACTTCAACTTCCAGGATGAAGTTATGACCAAGAAAAAACTCAATAATGTTATGGCTGCAGCCTATCAAAAGTATGGCCAAGCCAAGACTGCCGAAATTGCCGACGAGCTTAAAGATCTTGGATTTGAATTTGCAACTCTTTCCGGTCTATCAATGGGCATGGACGACTTTAGTGAAATCAATGATTTAGACGAGTTACTGATGGCTGGCGAAAAAAGAGCGGCTGAAATCAGTGATCAATATGACCAAGGTTTTATAACTGACGACGAACGTTACAGGTTAACAGTAGAAACCTGGCTTGACACCGACAGTAAAGTCCAAGCTTCACTCAGTGAACAATTCGTAAATGAAGATAGCGCTATGGCGATTGCAGCAATTTCTGGAGCTCGAGGTAACATCGGTCAGGTGAAAAATACCTCAGGCCTCCTAGGTATCGTGACTGATGCTACCGGGCGGGCCATTGAGTTACCTATAAGATCTGGCTATAAGAAAGGGCTGACTCCTCTAGAGTACTTTACGGCGACTCGTGGTGCCAGGAAGGGTATGATTGACACCGCTCTTAAAACTGCTGACTCTGGATATCTAACTCGCCGACTTGTTGACGTCAGTCAAGATGTATTTACCATAGATGAAAGTGCCGATCAGAATAGCGACGATAAAGGCTTTCCATTAAACCGTGCTGACGCAGAAGAAATCGGCGTAAACTATGCTTCACGGCTCGCTGGCAGGTTTGTAGCTGAAAATATTACTAAATATGTAAAGCGCGGCGGGCTAATTACGCCTGAAACTGCTAAAGCTATTGAGGCCGACGACAAGATTGATGGCGTTAAGATAATGAGTGCTTTGTCAGCAACTTCGGCGAAAGGCGTGCCCCAAAAATCATACGGCGTAGATCCAGCAACTGGTGAGCTTGTTGCGAACCATCATCCTGTAGGAGTTATTGCTGCTCAAAGTATAGGTGAGCCAGGAACACAGCTGACACTCAAAACCTTCCACGCAGGTGGTGTTGCCGGTGAAGACATAACAACAGGTTTACCACGTGTTGAAGAGTTATTCGAGGTGCGTACGCCTAAAGGACAGGCGTTTCTGGCAGACATTTCTGGCACTATTAGCGCCGGAGAAGAAGGCGATCATTATGTTGTGCAGATAACTGCTGATGAGCAAAATGACGTCAGTCTAAAGCTGGATGGACGTAAGATGCAGGTAGAAGATGGAAACGAGGTAGCAATCGGCGACGTATTAGCCGCTAATGACGATGGATCTTCTCCTCTAGTAGCCTCAATTGCTGGTAAGGCAAAACTTACTCCCAAAAAGATAACGATTATTCCAGCTGCTAAAAGTGTCATTAAATACGAAATCCCAGGCTTCAAACAGCTCGCAGTCAAGGATGGCGAACATGTAATTGCCGGACAGCGTCTAACCAATGGTTCTATCAACCTTCATGATTTAATGCGCTTACAGGGTGTTGAAGCCACACAGCGCTACATCATGAATGAAATTCTGAAGATCTTCGCTAGCCAAGGCCAAAACATTGCGGATAAGCACCTAGAAATCATTGTCCGCCAGATGTTCTCAAGAGTTCAAATCGAAGAAGCCGGCGACAGTGAATTTGTGACTGGAGATATCGTCAGTAAACTAGCAGTTGTTGAAGTTAATGAACAACTAGAGCGAGAAAAGAAACAGCCGGTCAAGTACACCCAGCTGCTACTTGGTATCACTAAAGCGAGCCTTTCTACCGATTCATTCCTTAGCGCTGCTTCATTCCAGGATACGACCAGAGTACTAATTGCTGCAGCCACCAGTGGCAAGGTAGATAGACTTTATGGACTAAAAGAGAATGTGATTTTAGGAAGACGAATACCTGTAGGAACGGGATACGTTGACGATAAGGAAAGTACTGATGTTGCTGAAGACGAGTAAATCTGTTAAAGTTCACAAGCTAACTAAGTGGTCTGAGCCGGATGTCTGGCATTCGTCCGCAGCGGTAGATCACAAACCTAAAGGAGTCTAAGTGCCAACAATTAATCAACTTGTGCGCAAATCGCGCGCTAAAGTAACCAGCAAGACTAAGTCGCCTGCGCTTCAGCGTGTCGTTAATAACCTCAAGACTAAGAACTATGAAAAGCCCTCACCTTTTAAGCGAGGAGTTTGTGTTAAGGTTACGACCAAGACTCCAAAGAAACCAAACTCGGCTCTTCGTAAAGTAGCCCGTGTGCGACTGACTAATGGCCATGAAGTTTGGGCTTATATTGGTGGCGAAGGTCATAACCTCCAAGAACATGCTGTTGTATTAGTCCGCGGGGGGCGCGTAAAGGACCTTCCTGGCGTGCGTTACCACATTGTGCGCGGTTCTCTCGATCTTCAGGGGGTACAAAACCGCAAGCGAGGCCGAAGCAAATATGGTTCTAAGAAGGACAGCAAATAATGGGACGGTCTGAGGCAAGCGATTTTGAAACCCCTGACTTTGCATGCCAAGCTCAGAATGGCTGCGAATTCGCAATAGATTTGCCTGAATCCCTAACGGGTCAGTTCTGCGAAGAAATGAGGGAATTACACATCCGTAATTTCGGTATCGCCGGTTTACTCGAAATCTTTCCAGAATATGAAAAAATGTGTCCGCTTCAAGCTGACGCACGACTGGAGATAGCCTAGATGCCGCGTAAAGTTACGAAATCCTTAGTTCGGACTCCCCCACCGGATCGTTTGTACAACAGTGTCATGGTGCAGCGTCTCATTAACCGTGTAATGCTGAATGGTAAGAAACAGCTGGCAGAAAAGCTTGTCTATAACGGCATGCAAAAGGCCGCAGATAACCTAAAAGTTAAAAATCCTTTGGAAGTATTTGACCAGGCCATGAACAACATTAGACCAGTCATGGAGACCCGGTCGCGACGCGTCGGCGGTGCTAACTATCAAATACCGTTTGAAGTCAAAGGTCAGAGGCAAAATCATTTAACTATGATGTGGTTTGTCCAGGCATCCAGGGCACGCAAAGGCATGAGTATGGTTGATCGCATCGCGCAAGAACTGGTTGACGCATATAACAATACCGGAAGTGCCGTAAAAAAGCGTGAAGATACTCATAAAATGGCCGAGGCTAATCGGGCCTTCGCCCACTTCGCAAGGTACTAATAGGTTGCTAGAATGAATAATCCTTACGTTGCCGAGGTCGTAGATTACGCACAACGATTTGTTAATTCAGTGTCAAAAAAAGAAAATTTTATTATAAAACTCGATTATCTAAGTGAAAGAAATGGAACTGTTGCGCAAATAGGCGCCTCGGCACTTAAGAAGGTCACTGCAGTATTTTGGAATGCTATCACGGACGTCAGAGGTGCTTATTTTGAGGATCGGCTTTTTAGATACGGAGGCGCCGAACTAGTTGAGCATGCCTATGAAGTGAGTGGCCTCGATCATGAACCAATTTCAAAAACGAGATGGGATCTGGCGAATTTTGTAATTTCAGAATGGGGCAAAAGCGTCGAGGGTAATAATGGCTGAGAATTCAATCGATCTTTCAAGACAATATGGTTTCGAGACTCAGACCAATATGATCGGTAAGGTCAACGGAGAATTCGCCAATGTGGTTGCCGATTTGGTTTGTGTGAGCTGTCCCATATTTCAGAAATTTATTGAAATGAATGACGCTACTCAGAAACTGGATCTTGTACCTCATGAAAGCAGCGTGCGCATTGACAGTGGTGGGTGGCAGAAAGTTTTGGATATGGCTCGAGCTGTCGCCGAAAATTCGGGCACAGTAGTTGAGAACATGG
Organism: uncultured Candidatus Saccharibacteria bacterium; assembly: GCA_964562505.1. Lineage (GTDB taxonomy): Bacteria > Patescibacteriota > Saccharimonadia > Saccharimonadales > CAZLTB01 > CAZLTB01. The sequence goes on along the minus strand of CAZLTB010000016.1, from coordinate 4,807 downwards.
TTTTCTCTGGAAGGTCCTGTATGGCCCCGAGCAAGAAATATATCTTAGCCGGACCCCAGGTGTGCAATGGAAAGTTTAATGGGCAGGTAAATGACTGAGTATCAACACTTCTCAGGTAAAAATGGTATTACTCTCTATCCTAATCGCCAAGAGACATATTGCCACGGTTGCCCAAAATCCGTCGACCGCATAAGCTGTTTTAAAGAAATATTTAAGAGGCTCTCAACAGTAGAGGGTGTTGATCAAAACAAACATAGGACAATTGTCCCCAATGATCTCGCACGAACTGACAATACCGCAAAAGAGTTAATAGATGCATACGTAGTTGTGGATACTGAGCATAATTCTGCTGCGTCCCTCTGTTCTCAGAAAGCAGAAGAATTTACCGAGGAAAGTGGGCTATCTGGAATTATCTGCGGCCTTGATGGGCAAGAATATTATTTTGAAGTTGGGGAATCTATATAATGGCTGAGAAGAAATATCCACTGGAGAAACTTCGCAATATTGGCATCATTGCCCATATTGATGCTGGTAAGACTACGACTACCGAAGGCATTCTGTACCGAACGGGCCTCAAGCACAAAATCGGTGCCGTGCATGAGGGCGAGACCACTACCGACTGGATGGCTCAGGAGCGTGAGCGTGGTATAACGATTGTCTCTGCTGCGGTAACTTGTTACTGGAAAGATCATCAGATCAACATTATCGATACCCCAGGCCACATTGACTTCACGGTTGAGGTTGAGCGTTCTTTGCGTGTACTTGATGGAGCTGTGGTTGTGTTCGATGGCAAGATGGGCGTTGAATCTCAATCTGAAACTGTCTGGCGCCAAGCTGATAAATATAGCGTGCCACGAATATGTTTTATAAATAAGATAAATCAGACTGGTGGAGACTTCTATAAGTCGCTTGATTCTATTCACCACCGCCTGAGCAAGAGAGCTTTTCCGATACACTTACCGATTGGCTTCGAACAGAGTGTTAACGGAGTTATTGATCTAGTAGCCATGAAAGCATATACATACAAGGAATTTCATGACAAAAACCTAGTAGAAGACGAAATCCCGGCCGATATGGCGGACCAAGTCAAAAAATACCGATCACTCCTAATTGAAAATGCCGTTGCTGAGGACGAGAAAATGCTCGAGAAGTATTTTGAGGTTGGGGAAGATGGCTTAAGTGAAGAAGAAATTAGGCAAGCCATTCGTTCAGCTACATTGTCTGGCAATTTCTTCCCAGTAACGGGTGGTGACGGGCGCGGAGTAATAGTAGAGAAGGTTCTCGACCTTGTAGTTGATCTTTTGCCTAGCCCGGTTGACCGTGGTTCTACGTGGGGTACGCACCCCAAAGCTGGTGAAGAAATTGAGCGAAAGCCAAATGTCGGCCAACCCTTTTCCGCTTTGGCATTTAAGATTGCGACCGACCCGTTCGTAGGTAAGCTGGCATACTTCCGTGTCTATTCGGGCAAATTAACAGCCGGTAGCTATGTTCTTAATAGCTCAACCGGCGAGAAAGAGCGTGTCGGGCGTATTGTCCGCATGCAAGCCGATAAGCGCGAGGATGTTAATGAGGTTGAGGCCGGTGATATTGCAGCCATCGTCGGCCTTAAAGGTACCACTACCGGTAACACATTAAGCGATCCTAATAATCCAATAGTTCTTGAGAGCATAACTTTCCCCGAACCACCAGTCTCTATTGCCATTGAACCTAAAACTAAGAGCGACCAAGAAAAAATGTCGTTGGCACTTCAGCGTCTTGCCGAGGAAGACCCAACTTTCCGTATAAAAGTCGATGACGAGACAGGGCAAACAATTATTTCAGGAATGGGCGAGCTCCATCTTGAGATTTTGGTTGACCGAATGAAACGCGAGTTTACGGTGGAGGCGAACGTTGGCGCGCCACAGGTTGCATACCGTGAAACGATTCGAAAAGACGCAGTCGAGGCAGAAGGTAAATTCATCCGCCAGTCGGGTGGTAGAGGCCAGTATGGTCACGTCTGGCTGAGGCTTAGCCAAAATGAGCAAGCCAAGGGTCTAGAATTTATCAATTCCATTAAGGGTGGTGTTGTTCCGAGTGAATACATTAAGCCCGTGGAAGAAGGCATCAAAGAAGCTATGAATAATGGCGTTCTTGCTGGTTATCCGGTAGTGGATATTAAGGTTGAACTTTACGATGGTAGCTATCACGACGTAGACAGTAGCGAAATGGCCTTCAAGATTGCCGCTAGTATGGGTTTTCAGGAAGGCTTTAAAAAAGCTAGTCCAGTCTTACTTGAACCTATCATGAAAGTCGTTGTAGTTTCACCAGAGAACTTTATGGGTGATGTAATTGGGGATCTGAACAGCAAGCGTGGACGCGTAGAGTCAATGGAAGACCTTTCAGCCGGCATTAAAGAAATAACAGCTTTCGTACCTTTGGGTGAAATGTTTGGCTATACGACTAACCTACGCAGCATGACACAGGGTCGTGCCAGTTCAAGCATGGAGCTTGACCACTATGCCGACGTGCCAAACAACGTAGCTGAAGCCATAATTGCTAAGAACGGAAAGTAGATTAATGGCCACCCGGCAATGTGACCTTAATAGAAGAGCTCAGCAGCACATGTACAACGTTGAGGTCTTTGAATTTGCCAAGGATATTGTCGGTGAAGAATTGCAGTCTAAACCAGAGATGGCATTAGATGTAAACGAGGGATTTATTTACGGCGTCCCTACCAGAGAAATGGCCAGAGAAGCCATTAACTTAAGCAGAGATCTATTGGAACTTGGCTCGCTGTGCGTAAAACAACTTATAAGCGCACACAGAGTTACGCGAGCATGGAATACCGTTTATCCCGATGCGCCCATTTCCCGAAAAGATGCTTATGATGCATCTAAATTTGTTGTAGGCTGATTTTTTTACCTAAGTGATAGATATGCTAGGCTGGAATCACAGCCTATGCCAAAAATACTATTACCCAGCCAGGAATTGTTGTCGTTAAGCCGAGCCCTACGTACGGTTACTTCGAGGACTGGTAGAGGTGTTTTTGCAAGCTCGGACACCATGTTCAAAGGGGCTGTTTTCGGCCGTGATTCATTGGAAGTTGCAGAAGACTTAATGATTATAAGGCCAAAACTGGTCAGGAATATTTTACTGACACTTGCTAGCATGCAAGGGGTTACATCTAATGACGTCAGTGAAGAGGAACGAGGTAAAATTATCCATGAGTATCGGACGCTCTATGTTGACGGTAAGCTTTTAGAAGACGCGCCTCGCTTTATATTTGAAGAACTGACTAAAAAGTGGGGACGAGAAGGAGACGCACTAACCTACTACGGCTCTATAGACTCAACCCCCCATTTTGTGCGTGTACTCTGTGCTTATTCAAAACGCTACGGACGGTCAATCCTTAAGGAGCGCGTGCTCCAGCGCGACGGCATTCGTGTCAGTTTGCTAGCTTCTCTAACTTCAGCTGTCGAATGGATAATGGTCAAATTGGAAAGTTCAAGTACGGGTTTATTAGAGTATCAACGACGCAATCCACACGGTATTGAAAATCAAGTATGGAAAGACTCACGCGAATTTTATGTGCATGAAAGCGGAGAACTCGCTAATTTTAAACGTCCGATTGCCTCCATCGAAGTCCAAGGTCTAGTCTACGACGCATTGATAATGGCTGCCGAGCTGATACCTGAGCAAAAGAAAGAACTTCTACAAAAAGCAATTGACGTACGTGATAGAACTATTGAATTACTCTGGCAGTCAGAACGTAATTATTTTGCGCTAGGAGCTGACTACGCCCAGAATGGGTTTTTAAGGATAATAAGTACTTCTACGGCCAACCCGGCGGCACTGCTTGATAGTGGCTTTTTTGATGATCTAGAAGAAACGGACAAGAGACGTTATATCTCAGGCATTGTCCGCAATATTATGGGCTTGGATTTTTTGACCGATGCAGGAACGCGCAGTCGTTCGCTCAGAGAGTCTGACTTGATCCGGTTTTGGGATTACCATGGATCGTTCACTAGTTGGCCTAAAGAAACTTACGACATAGCCAAAGGCCTCCGCCGCCAAGGCTTTCCAATTTTAGCTAAAGAGCTCGAAAATCGCTTACTTAACATAGTCAAAAAAAGTCACGGTTATCCAGAATTTGTGTATGTAGATGCACGCGGAAGGGTGTTAGCCGGGCCCCCGAGTGCTAGGTCGCATGGACAACTAATGCTTGTCGATAGCACAAATAAGCCAGAAACAATTCAAGCTTGGACACTTTCTGCAGCCCTAGCAATTCTAAGCAGCCGTAATACTCTCAGGACAGGTGCCGCGCCAGTACGTCAGACGCCTTGGCAGCGCGCACTGGAGAAGGAAGTGCTAGCTCATATTCCACACGTTAAGCGTCTGCGCTGGGCTAGAGAGTTAAATGCTCGCTACCCGGATTATGACTACCAACTAGCCCCCGACAGTAGCCGTAGGCTACAAAAATAAACACAAATTACTTCCTTCAAACTCTTTACAAACAGAAGAGTTTTCTCTATACTGGCCTTCGTAACTCATTTGGGTCTTTATTAGCTCATGTTAAAAGTAATTTAATTTAGGAGTAACACACTTATGGCAGATAATTTCGACCGAAGTAAGCCGCACGTAAACGTTGGTACTATGGGACACGTGGACCACGGAAAGACTACTCTTACGGCTGCTATAACCGCCGTGCTAGCTAAGAAGCTTCCTAGTAATGTCAACAAACCTGTTAAGTATGATGAAATCGATAATGCGCCCGAAGAAAAAGCTCGTGGTATTACTATTGCAACCTCACACCAAGAGTATGAGAGTG
>CAZLTB010000015.1:0-20356 GCA_964562505.1 uncultured Candidatus Saccharibacteria bacterium | reverse complement strand
CTCAAAATCCGGTGATAGCAATATCATGAGGGTTCAAGTCCCTCCCCCGGCACCAGAGATTGATTCATGCACGGCTGTTGTTATAGTTTCAAATGGTTTTGAAGGGTTTTGTAGCCACCAGACACTGGCGTAGGCTGCAGTTTTAATTCGCCATGGCGACAAGTCTGCTGCGAATTTGGTCGTGCTTACCCGACCTTTACTTGCTACTACAACTTGATCCATATGCTTTGTTATAACGGACGTAGAATATTGAGAAGTAAATATATGCAGTGTATCAACAAGCCTGAGCAGGTCCATATTAAGCGTGAAAGCCGTCTTAAAACGGATACCAATACCAAGTTTTTGTAGCTGAGCCATGCTTAGTATTAGGAGTGTGTCTTCCCGTTCTAGGGTTGCGCCTGGCGAAGATATTGCATAGTCGGCGGCATCTTTTGTAAATGTTATCTGACCTGCAAACTTGTCCATAAATTTTTCTATAAGAATTGCCGTTTCTGAATTGCGACCAAAATCACCTGCCAGCAGTACTCCGTCAGCCCAAGATGCATGTTCTAGAAGATCAGAAAGAGCCTTTTGACTGAAGCTGCCGCTCGGTGTGCTGGGAACAAATTCTCCATTTTCAAACATGCTGCCAACCAGCTTTTTGATGGAATCGGGCAATATCACCCGGCTTGTACCTATGCCAGCTACGAACGCATAGTTAAAGGCTTCTGCTGGTGCTGCAAAACCGTGCAAATTACCGCCAACTATCAAGAGTTTCCCAGCTTGTTTTTTATGCTCCGGACGACTCCATAATAGGTCTGGAAACAAAGTCTTATTCAATGTTTGTTTTTGCCAATATGTATTTTCCATCTTGCTTCTCTAATTCATAAATCATATTTTTTCGCTCAAGCACGATTTTCCAGCCTTTTTTGTCCGCTGTTTCAAACAATGACTTGTCCGGGTTAAAGGCGATGGGCTGTTCAACTAGTTCGAGCATCGATATATCACTTGCGCTATCGCCGATTGCGATACTGTCTTTGTATGAAAGCTCATGCTTTTTGACCATACTACTCAGAGCAGAACGCTTATCCAGACTAGCTATAAATTTTCTGCCACTAAAGCCTTTGCCGCTTCTTTCATAACGCGAACCAATAAAGTCGTCAAACTGATAATGCTTGGCCACTTGTTCAACCAGTTCATGGTGAGAACCGGAAATGGCAAGCAGAATATAACCTTTTTGCTTAAGTTTCTTTGCTTGGTCCCTGGTGTATACATAGGTCTGGTCTTTGTATTCACTAATAACTTCATTGACTATATTGTCAAAGATCTGGGTACTAATTTTGTGCAAAGCAGCTTCATAAACTTCAATGAGTTTTAATTCATATTTTTTAAATCCCTCTGGCTGCTCACGTCTTTTCCATGCCATTCTAGCCTCATGCAGCTGTCGGTCGGCGGATTCGCCAAGGGCACCTCGCTTAGCTAAGCGGTCAACAATAACGTGATAAAGCTGCCACCGAATTAACGTTCCATCAATATCAAATACCGCGAACCGCTTAGTTATTTTGCTAACCACGATGCTATCTGCTCAGCAAACTGATTTTCCTGGCCATGAAAACTATGATCAGCGTTTGTGACTAACTCAAAATCTGTACTTTCAGCTGCGGCCCTATTTGTGAACATCTTGAAGATTTTCAGCGCATCTTTTGCGGATCCGGCAGTATAGGCATATTCATCATTTTCCCCAAAAATAACTAACGTTGGTAGGTCAATCTTGCTGTATTCGCTAAATAGCGGTTTCTTACCCAATCGTCTTGTTGTAACTTCGTAAAAAGGAAATGTATTGTAGTCACCATCTGGGTCCAGAATATCGACAGCAGACTGCACTGTGAATGGATACATACCGCTATACTTGGGCATTATTTTATATTTGTTTGCTTTTCGTGCATTTTTGGCAAAATTAAGAGCAAGTTTGAATTTTTTTTCACCGAGATCACTGAAAAAAAGACCGCTATCATCACCCGGACCTGCCAGTACATATTTTTTAAAAGAGTTGTTTTTTGCCCTTTCATGGTAAGCGCATATTTTGTTAGCACCGGTACTATGACCGATTAGATATAGCTCATCAAATTCGCGATTTTTGAGAAAACTAACAGAACCATCAATATCTTTGACGCAGTCCGCTATCAGCTCATAAAATGTTCCGCCCGAATAACCTACGTCTTCATCGGCCAAGGTCTCATCAACAATACGGAGCTTTTTTATATTATGTGCACCACGATTGTTGAATGCTAATAATGAAATGCCACGAGCAGTGAGAGCTTCCGCTAGCGCATTAATACGTACTGGGTTATAAAAAGTGCCACTGTCGCCCATACCGTGGAGCCAAACCGCAACTTTAGTGCTTTTTGTCTTCGGAGTATAAAACAAACCTGGCAACTCTAGTTTGTCAGTCGATATAACAGATATTAACTCGAGGTTCATTTGGTTTTCCAGTCACCGCCGTTCAATCTGTTGTGCGGAGATTTAACGTGCCAATCGTGGGGGTTGGATTTCCAGATATCTTTATGGAGTTGTTTAGCGGCTTTAGTGTAAAGTTTTGTGTTGCCTACCCAGGCGCGTTGTCCTTTCCAATCTTGGCCAAGGTTGTGTCCACTTGCTCCCTGCTCTCTAAGATCTAAATCGACATCTAAATTATCAGCATCTTTGACTATTTTTGCCTCAATCGATTTACGCTTCTCGTATTCTTCGAATAAATTCATAAACTCGTCCTTGATGAGTGTTCCTTCGAGCATGTGTTCGAGCGCTTCATCTTCGTGTCTATCCACGTATTGTCGTCCTATGTAGTCGGCATCACCTGTCCTACTTTCGGCAATATCATGGACTAGTGCCATTTTGATGATTTTTTCTGTATCAGCCTTACCTTCATGCGCAGCAATGATGAGTGCTAGCCAGACTACCCTGAAGTGGTGTTCACTCAGGTTTGCGACATTGTGCAAATGAAAGCGTGACCACTGGCGAGGAATTAATCTCAATGCCCCAATTTCGTATAAGAACTCCAACTCCCTTTTCATATATCAAGTGTAACAGATATCGGGCAGTGGTCGGAGCCCATACCGTCAGCGTGAATTTGAGCGGCCTTAATCTTGTTTTTTAGGTTTTCTGAAACCATTATGTAGTCGATACGCCAGCCGACGTTCCGGGCTCTTGCGTTAGCCCAGTGTGTCCACCATGTGTAGTGGCCATTACCTTTCTTAAACATGCGGAAAGTATCAACGAAACCGTTGTCTACGAATTTCTGGAAACCTTCCCGCTCTTCGGCGGTGTAACCTTTTTTGCCCTCGTTTTCTTTGGGTCTCGCTAGATCGTCTGGGCTGTGTGCAACGTTTAAGTCACCCATAAAGACGACAGGTTTATTTTTCTCGAGCTTCTTAACATATGCTAAAAATGCTGGATCCCACTGTTTGTGCCTGAGCGGTACGCGACTAAGATCATCTTTGGCGTTTGGGGTATAGACGCTTACAACGTAGAATTTTTCAAACTCAGCTGTAACTATCCTTCCTTCTGAATTAGGGTCACCATAACCATCGGCAACTAAGCCAAACTTTTTACTTATATCCTTGGGCATGCCATTCACAACGGCTATGGGCTTGATCTTTGTAAAAATGGCAGTACCCGAGTAGCCCTTTTTTTCTGCGGAATTCCAGTACTCTTCGTAGCCAGGTAGGTCAATGATGGCTTGGCCTTTCTCGGCCTTAGTTTCCTGTAGACCTAAAATATCTGGTTGGTGCTTGGCCATAAATTCCTGAAAAGCGCCTTTGTTGACCACCGCCCTAATGCCATTAACATTCCACGAATAAATCTTCATGATTATAAGTATAACTGATAGAATAAGTGTCGATGTATAAGAGAGTGTTACTTAAACTGTCGGGCGAGCAATTGTCTGGTAAGTTTGACGTTGGCATTGATCCGGAGTTGGTTAGCTATCTAGCTGAAGAAATAAAAAAGGCTCTTAGTACTGGGGTTCAGATCGTTATGATTGCAGGAGGCGGTAATATGGTGCGGGGTGCAGAGGTTGCCAAGCATGGTATTCGCCGTGTTACGGGTGATCAAATGGGCATGCTCAGTGGACTCATAAACTCTATGGCGATTACTGATATTTTTGAAAAAAACAATATACCCACGCGGTGCTTGAGCAATATTTTTGCCCAACAAGTAGCTGAATCATATTCATATAGATTGGCAGAAAAGCATCTACAAAAAGGCCGTGTAGTAATTGTGGCGGGTGGAATTGGCAGGCCTTACTTTACTCATGATACAGCTGCAGTTAATCTTGCCCTGGAGCTGGACTGCGAGGCGGTACTTAAGGCAACTAAAGTAGATGGAGTTTATGATAAAGACCCGACGAAAAACAGCGGTGCTGTTAGGTTTGATACCCTTCCCTATCAAAAAGCCGTTGAAAACGCCGAGATTAGAGTCATTGATAAGGCTGCGCTTGGGCTGGCCATGGAACAAAAAATGCCAATTATTGTCTTCGACGCTTTAGCCAAAGGCAATCTGGAACGAGTAGCCAAAGGCCAATCAGTCGGCACGACAATAAAATAATTCTGGCGGAGGGAGAGGGATTCGAACCCTCGAGGGGATTGCTCCCCAACCCGCTTTCCAAGCGAGCGCCATAGGCCGCTAGGCGACCCCTCCATCCGCAACTATTATACAGATTAAAAAATACTACATTAACACCTTGAAACTGATAGTCTGTCAAGGGTAAACTATAGTGAATGCCAATTATTTCATTAGACGATGTCAGTAAGTTGTATGGCTTCGGAGATGCTACAACCATAGCGCTCAACGAAGTCGCTCTATCCGTTGAGGCCGGTGAGTTTATGGCAGTCATGGGGCCAAGCGGTTGTGGCAAATCAACTCTTATGAATATCATCGGCATGTTAGACCGGCCAACACATGGCAAATATCAGCTTAACGGCAGATCAGTTGGGAAGCTGAAACCAAATCAGCGTGCAAAAGCCAGGCGTGACACTATCGGCTTTGTATTTCAGTCATTTAATCTTTTGCCTAGGCTGAATGTACTTGAAAATGTAGCTCTGCCCTTAGCATATAGGGGAATGACTCAGCTGCGTAGACTAAAGCGAGCAGCCGAAATGCTCGAACGCGTTGGTTTGGCTGATCGCCAATACTACTTACCTCGCCAACTAAGTGGCGGCCAAGCTCAGATGGCGGCTATAGCCCGAGCGCTTATTAACGAGCCCCATATAATTATCGCGGATGAGCCAACTGGCAATATTGATAGCACATCGAGTCGACTGGTCATGGAACTGTTAAGTGACCTTCACAAAACCGGCAATACAATTTTGATGGTGACTCACAACCCTGCCCTAACCCGCTATGCGGAGCGAGTGGTCTTTATGCGTGACGGTGAGATTATCGCCGATGAGCAATCCGAAATAGGTAGCATACCTAAATCTCTGAGGCGCAGCATGTATTTCATGCCGAAGTACACCAAAGAAGATGAACTGGCTGGTGTTTCGGCTTTGATGAAAGCTATACCGGATAAGCTGACACCAAAAGACGGTAATAAAAAGGCTAAGAAAAGCCCAAGGCCCCGCACATATAAAGCTCGGCCTAGAAAATCAAGGAAATCAAAATAATGGCCCGCGGCGACATAAAAATGGCAATGTCGGCCATGCGCAAATCGCGCTGGCATAGCCTGCTTACGATGCTCGGCATTATTATTGGAGTTGTAAGTGTAGTTACGACAGTAAGTTTAGGCGAAGGCATCAAACAGCAAATCGTCGGTCAAATTAATCGTGGAAGTTCGGATCTTATAACGGTACGCCCAGGTAAAATAATTACCCGCCAGGCTGATGGCCAAATAAGTGGAATTAACCCCTTTTCCAGTTTTAATTTTGGTAGCTTGTCGGAGAATGATTTTCAGACAATCAAAACTACGTCAGATGTAAAGGAGGCAGCCCCATTTGCTTATATAAGTGGTGTGGCAACAGCTGATGGCCGCGACTATAGCAGTGGTCCAATTATTGCCACTAATGAAAAAGCGTCAGAGCTGCTCAATCAAAAAGTGGTCTACGGTGGATTTTTTTCTGGTGACGAAATGCAAAAGAATGTAGCAGTGATTGGCAAACGAGTCGCCGAACAACTTTTCCAGGAAAATGTACCGATTGGGCGATCTTTCACGCTTCGTGATCAGACCTTTTTCGTGCACGGGGTTTTTGATGAATTCAAATCCAGTCCCCTAGCCATCAATGCAGACTATAACTACGCTATTTTTATTCCTTATGACAGTAGCAAACATATCAGTAGTAGCCAGCTGCAGATTTATCAGATCCTTGCCAGGCCGGATTCTTCAGATAAAACTAACCAGTCCGTTCAATCAATCACTCAGACACTAAGAAATGCTCATTCCGGACAGACTGATTTTAGTGTGCTCACTCAAAACGAAAGTCTAGCTGTTGCTAATAGCACCCTCAACCTTCTCACTACGTTTATAGCTGGCATTGCAGCAATTTCACTATTTGTGGGCGGCATTGGCATTATGAACATTATGTTGTTATCGGTTACAGAGCGAACTCGCGAAATCGGCCTCAGAAAAGCAATTGGTGCTACGAATCGTCAGATCCTGGGGCAATTCCTGCTAGAGGCGGTCATATTAAGTGTGGTTGGGGGTCTCATAGGGGTTGCTCTATCTCTGATCCTAAATTATTTTATACGTCTTCTTACTAGCCTGGCGCCAGTCATTAATTGGCAGATTATTTTGGTAGCGGTTTTGGTGGCCGTTATGGTTGGAATCATCTTTGGTATAACGCCGGCCGTAAGAGCTGCCCACAAAGACCCGATTGATGCTCTTCGCCACGAGTGATAAATCATTAGAATTAAATAAGGTCGCCTCGCAACTGCGACCCTATCTAATAAAGATGCATTCTTGATTAATCAGTATGAACTGGTGGCCCGCCTGGATCAAACGGAGGCGATTCCGGCGGTGGCGCTTCGTCATCATTCCCGTCTGCGTCATCAGCAAAAACGCCGTGACGCCAACTGGTCTGGCTTGAGTGGCTATAGGAGTTGCTGCTAAACCATGTAGAAAATATGTTCGGCTGATAGCGCGACCTCGCACTCATCTGAGACTGGCTTACTGTCCTCATACTAACCTCCTGGGACTTACCTTGACGGTACACTCATGGTAAGTAATGCTGCTTATGGTTACTACGATATTTCTAACACACAGGATACAGAGCCTGGGCCAAACCTAGGTTATACCTATTCTAGGTTCTGGTTGTGCCCTGTCCCCCACTCATTAGCCGGATGAAGAACAACAACACCGTTGCTCCTAGCACAGCAATCAACAGACTAACAAAGTTAAAGCCACTAACGCCGGGCCCACCAAGCATACGACTAACAATACCGCCGATAAATGCGCCGATGATGCCAATAATAATATTGGCAAATGCTCCCTGCTCTTCGTCAGTTCGCATAATTAACGAAGCGATCCAACCAACGACAGCGCCAAACATGATCCATAACACTATATTCAAAATCATTCCTTACCTCTCTCTAAACAGCTACAGATTAAATTCTCTAACTACAAAATAAGACCAATTTAGTACAGATCATCGAGCATCACTGCGTCATCCATGTCGTCTGTCAGGTCGCTCTGATTTTGTTGTTTCAAATCATCTAGGTCAATGTCCTGGTCGCTAAAAGCAAGATCACTCTGCTTATCGGCTCGTTTGCTATCCTTCTTTGCCATATCCACCTCCCAATATTTAACCCTTTTATTTTCTTAATAAAGACGCTCACTAGCTATTAGTTTTTTCGCATGATGATAGTGGTTAACTCCTTGGTATATCTTGTGTAGTCTGTAAAAAACTGTTAAAATTTAGCTAGGCTACTTAAAAAGAAAAAATGAAATTAAAGCTTAAAGCCTACGGGCGATGGTTGCAAATTCTTGGGGTTGGCGTATTTCTGCTTAGCCTACAAATGTTGAGGGCGCTAGCGGCCAGCAGTGCCCAGCTTTACATCAAACCTGTCAGTCAGACACTAAATAACGGACAAACTGTTTCGGCGGCGATCCGACTTAAGATTGACCAGACCTACTACGTCGGGTACGTGAAGGCTTATATTACTTTTCCTGCCGACAAACTGAAAGTTACTAACGTAAATAGTACAAACAGTGATTTCAATAAGACGGTTGAGGAAAGTTACGACAACAATGCCGGGGTTATAAAAATTCAACGATCCGGCGGCAAATATCATACAGGCGACTACCTCGTAGTTCGTGTGACGTTTCAGGCCAAAAGCCCTGGTACGGCAAAAGTTAATTTTTCCTCGAGCCAAGCGTCCTATTATTCCTATTCTGCTAATGAATTAACTGGAGTGGCAGGTGCGACGTACACTATTCCAGGAGCTGTTGCGCCCCCACCTAGCACTACTCCACCTCCCTCTCCCCCACCTACCACACAAGCACCTAATCCGCCGCCATCATCTTCCACAAGTTCAACGTCTCCTACATCTATTGGTTCCTCTAGCAGTTTTAGTGCCCCGGTACCCCTGCCATCATCTAGTCAGCCTAACTCCTCAGAAATCACTTCTAGTAGCGGGGTTTCTGAAAGTAATGTTAGCTATAACGCTGGTTATGACTATGCTGATCTGATGTGGTATGCACCAACTCCTTCTACGGCTTTGATAAACTATGGGCTGGATCCCGATCAACTCAACAACATTCAGAATATTGATCAGAAACATACAGATTTTGCCACTACCATTGGCTCTCTCATTCCTGGCCGGCTCTACTATTTCAGTATTACTACGAAAGACGACAGTGGCCAGACGCTTAGCTTCCATGCTGAGCTAACTACCAAAGGCTATCCTGTAGAAATTACTTTGCTTTCTCCTTCAAAAAAACCCGTTAAAGGTGTTGAACTTTCTGTGGCTAACCGAAGTGGCAAAAGTTCGGCGGACGGTAAAGTGACCCTCAACTTACCTTCCGGCAGCCAGCAACTATCTGCGGCTGTGGGCAAAACCAGAAAAAATTTCACACTGGACGTTAAAGACGTTGCTATACCGACTGATCGGTCTGACCCTGAGCTTCAAAGATTCACATTTACCGTGCCGGGTGGTAGTAAATTCACTACGATGCAGAAATTGAGCATTGGCGTAATATCAGTACTATTAGTTATATTTTCTGCCGGCTTATTATTAGTTCTTCGAGGAAGGTCTAAGCGGCCTAAGTTACCTCCTGAATTTCTTGAGGCTGAGCCAGATATAATGCCCGATTATACGGCTCAAAAAGCATATGAACTTGAGGCAAAGCCTTCCAATGTTGTTCCCAGATCACAGAAAGTACATCACGCTTCCACGCCAAAGGTCGCTCCGGCTGCTCCACACCCACATAGCGTAGCTCGCACTGTTAAGCCTCCAAGCTCAACTAAGGCCGACAAGTCAAGTGATGAACCGAAGGACATGTTTGATATCGCCGAAGAACGCTTTAATCAAGACGAACGCCTCAAGGACTTTCGTTAAGCTACTACGACCTACACAAAAATCTTAGAGTTTTATTTATTTTTGACTTTACCGTCAAAGCCCTGCCAACTACTGAGCTCATCCTTTTGTCGTTCTAGGTCTTCAATGATCTGAAGTTTCTTTGTAGCCCTTTTCGCAAATATACCAATAACATTCTCATAGGCTTTGATGTATTGTTTAGCCATATTTTTATAGTTGAATAGTGTCCGAGCTCTCTTTGCGATATATAACCTATCCATTTCAAAACATTTTGGGAGTTTATGGTAACCTTCTACAAAATCTTCAATCAGTAAGCCTGTGCGTCCATTTTCAATAAGCTCCGACATAGAGCCTCGGTTAATAGCCAGAGTGGGAGTGCCACAATACGCTGCTTCAATAACAGTTAAACCGAACGGCTCACGGAAGTTTGTGGGGTGTAAGTTGCAGGCAGCCTTACTTAATAGTTCGACTTTTTCTTCAAAATTTATCTCGCCAAGATATTCTACTAGAGGGTGGTTAATATAAGGCTCCACTTCGTCTTGGAAGTAGCCATCGCCAAGGTAATCAATTTTACCGGCGATTTTAATACGCATGCCTAGACTTATGGCTAACTGGATTGCCAGATGCGGGTTTTTATCTCGATCAAATCTTCCCAAAAAACATAGATAAGCATCTGGCTTATCAACAATTGGGAACTTGGAGGGATCTTCCCCGTTGTATACTACGTCGATGTAATTGAGGTCGGGGAAAGCAAGCTGCTGGTTGTTAGAGATGGAAATGTAATATAGATTCTTCCTGTTCATATAGACTGATATGTTATCTAAACCTATTGGTCCGTGTAGGGTTGTTAGGTTAGGCATATTCGCAAATTTGCTTAGATCAAATCCATGAGAATGGACAATATCTACGCGGCCTATAATTTTATTCAAGGCGGCCGCAGTTGTACGTTCGATTTTTGAAACTTTTTTCTGAAGATCCAGGGCCCCTGCTTTATCATCAGGGAAAGAAATAGCTTTTGTTGCAATTGGGATTAATTCACAGGGTACTTCCGAATCCGCCGGAGCCAGCAATATTGGTTCATGTCCTTCTTCTAACAGGCCCTTTATTAAGTAATATATAACCTGCTCAGTGCCGCCATATTTCGTGGGCGGTACAGGAATATAAGGATTGGCCACCAGGGCGATTCTCATGACCCACCTTTCAGTCGTAGGCATTTAAGAAGACGGTATTGTACTACGCATTGCAATAGCAGAATGCGAAAGTTCTCTCAATAACAGATTGTGCATATTTACATAGGTGGGGCGATGATTATTTTGTTAAACTACTAGCTGACAAATGAAATCACAATCAAAGATTCGCTTCAGTATAGTCATTCCCGCTTTTAACGAAGCGCATTATATAGCAGATACCCTGGATTCTTTAAAAAGACAAAATTATAAGGGTAAATATGAGATTATTGTGGTGGACAACAACAGCACTGACCAGACGGCCACTATAGCCAAAAGTCTTGGCGCGCGAGTAGTGAAAGAGCCGCATCCGGGGGTCTGTTGGGCAAGGCAGTGCGGTACAGAAGTAGCCCAAGGGGAAATCATTATCTCTACTGACGCTGATACAACCTTTGCCCCAGCTTGGTTAGCTAGAATTGATGAGAAATTTAAAACTAACCAGAACTTAGTAGCCGTGGCTGGACCGTGTCGCTATGTTAATGGGCCACTTTGGGGCGAGGTATATGCGCTGCTTTTGTTCGGATCCACAAATCTGATCTACAAGCTAACACGACAAACCTATTACGCCTCCGCCACAAATATAGCTTTTAAAAAAAGTGCCTGGCAGGGCTATGATACGAATCTGACTCAAGGTGGTGATGAGCTCGATTTGCTGCGCAATCTACGCCAACACGGTCGGATCGCATTCGATAGCCGTAACCCTACTTACACTTCTGCGCGCCGTTTTGTGCGCGGCTTTTTGTATAACTTTGTTGTCTCACTGCTCATTTATTATATTCTGGAGTACAACTTAACACGGCTTTTCAAACGGCCAATACTTGGATCTGCTCCCAAATTCAGAAATGACTTTAGTCCCAGTGTACTGACCTTTTTCCATGTAATTTTAACGATTGCTTTTATCGTGCTTTTCTCTCTGTATACACGTCCTGGCCATGTTTTAGTCAGACATACCAACAACTTTGTGAGAGACACTAGAGAAGACGTCTTTAGGATGCACAGTCGATGATTCCAGTGATTCTCGCACTTCTTCTGCTATCGGTACTTTATTGGCTATTTATGTCGCCCTACTCCCAAGTTTTTGGGAAATTTCCATATAAAGCTAAGACTAATGATAAAAAAATAGCTCTATCCTTCGACGATGGCCCGAACGAGCCTTACACTTCGCAAATTGTTGACTATCTGAATGATAAAAATATAAAAGCGACTTTCTTCCAAGTTGGTAAATGTGTCGAGCGCTTTCCGGAAATTACCAGGAAGATAGATCAATTCGGGCATTTGGTTGGTAACCATTCACTGTCACACCAGTTCAGGAAATATTTCACCGAGCCGAACTACGAGCAGGAGTTATCGGGGTCCCAGGCTATATTTGAACGAGTTCTTGGAAAGACCCCAGCTTGTTTTCGCCCGCCTTGGCTATGGCGCTACCCTCGGCTGTTTAAGAGTCTAAATAAGTACAATTTGCAGCCTGTTTCAGGTGAATTCTGTCATGTTTTAGAGGTTTTTCAGCCCAGTGCTGAAAGAATAGCAAGACGTACTTTAGCTAAAATTAATCCGGGAACAATTGTTATTTTCCATGATGGTTTCAACGCTAAAGGCGCCGACAGAACTCAAACTGTAGCAGCGGTTAAAATTGTGGTTGAAGAATGTTTAAGGCTAGGCTATGAATTCGTAACAGTAGATAAGCTACTTGGCCTAAAGTCCTACTTTAACTCCTAACCGACCATTTTACTTATTTGGGCTATAAGTTATTAGCTTGTGGCTTAGGTGGTTGAGGGTGATCAGAACGGCCAGTTGTAGCGGCCTTAAACCATGCAACTAGTGCACCAAGAATCAGTAACCCAAACACTACCCACTTCCAGGGACTAACCTTCTTTGCGGCGGCTTTACATTCTTTGGCGAACACTTTGTATAGATCGTCTGCTTTATTGGGATCAGTATTGTGACGGTATTCGCCAAGATTGGTTAGAAAATCTCCATCAGGATCACCATTTGCATCGTTTTTGTTTACATCAAGTCCATGCTCATATTCCCAACCGTCGGGCATACCATCGCCATCGGTATCATACTTCTGGGGATCAGAACCAATCTGATATTCGGTCAGATTGGTTAGGTTGTCGTGGTCCGGATCTTTGGTTGCATCGGTTTTGTCGGCAGGATTTAATCCGTGAGCCACTTCCCAATCATCGGGCATGCCGTCCCCGTCCTTGTCGTTGTTAGCTGCTGGGGGTGGATTAACCTGGGCCGAAGCACCGTTAGAAGAAGTTCCGCCTTTTGCAGGTATAGTATTGCTGCCTCCGTTGTTTGCAGACTGAGGATTAGGCACTAATGGATCGGTACCATTCTGCTGCTCAGTCCTATCCGGAGTGCCGTCCCCGTCTGTATCTTGACTTGGCGTACTGCCGATATAGCCTAGAGCTTCAACGGCGTCAACGTTGACACCAACTCCTGCTTGCGTAGAGGAGATGCGTACGTATCGATAAGCTTTGCCGAAATTAGTCCAATTGTATGCAAAGTTTTGTATGGATGGATTAACATCAGCTCCAAGCTGTCGGTTCTCACTAGCAATTACACTTTGATTTGAATCTAAAAACTGAACGTTTACGTTAACTACGGCATTAATTTGGCCGAAATACACACGAAGGGTCTGGGTGCCTTCTTCGCCATTACCCATATCAAGAGTCAATATCGTATTAAGACCCGCCATTTGGGCATAAGTACCATTAGGTGCACCGACTGCGTTGTCGGCATTAACGACACCCGTAGAGCTACCAGATACAGAATCCGCATATGGGTCATAAGAAGGTGTGGCCGCATCCGTGGAATTCATTAAAAGCAAAAAAGCAGCTAGTAACAAAAAAAGCCCACTGAGAAAGTAGGCCAACCTCTTGCGATTAGTCTTTAGTGCCGGATTAAGATAGTTCATTTTTATTTGTAACCTCTATTGTTAATTATTTATATTAGGCATAAACATGTTGCTTGGGTAACATCAGCAATACGCTTATACTTAACTTAAGGAAAACGATATTATACCTTAACCTCTTTGGTCTGTTAAATATCCCACATTAATCGAATTAAACTAATTTAAAATAGTCTAATCTGATGATCAGATCGATAATTTAGTATTGACGTCGTAAACGGCGTCGTCTGAATATGCCTTCTAATATAATCAGGTAGATACTAAGTAGCGGCACAAAGACAGCCCACACGCCAATAATTTTGGCGGCAATTATTGTTGCTAGGACTGTGCCGATAAGCCATTTTAGGAACGTACCTGCACTGAAACGAAGACGGGCATATTCGGCCCCAAGGTAATAGTAAGGAAATACTGTTATGACTAGGAAGGTGCTCGAAAGTAATCCGAATATAAGCACTACAGCCAGACCCTGCCAGAACGGACTGGTTATAGCTAGGGGTATTAGTGAGACCACAGCTGTCATGCTAGTAGCAAATAAGGGCCTAAAACGCTCTTCAAGTGCAGCGCGGGCTGCGTCGATTGGTTCCATGCCTGCCCTACGCGCTTGGTTGGCGTAATCAGTTAACAAGATAGTATTTTTGATGCTTAGACCAACAAGAGCAAAGAATCCTAGCATCGAGAAGAAGCTAATGGCGTTATGGGTAATATCCAGCCCGACCATGACACCAAAGATACTGAATGGGATTGCCATGAAAATTAGAAGTGGTTGTAATAGCGAGCGGAACTGTATTGCCAGCAAGACAAACATGACTGCGAGTAAGACTGGAAATGCCAGAGCTAGTGTTTTGAAGGAATCCTGGTTTTCGGATTCTTGCCCTATGTCAAAACTAATGGTTCCAGGTTTTAGGCTGTAATGACTCAGTTTGTCATCAGTAAATTCTTTTTTGACAGAGTCTTTAGCAAGTGTCACAAGTGTTGTAGTATCCGTGCCATCAAACCCGGCAGTCACTGTAACAATGGGTTTGCTATTGGTTCGCAAATATTGGTCAGCACTAGATATAGTTACATTTGTTAGGCGCGCAACCTTGCCATTCGGCCGTTTAAGTTCAGTTTTTGAAAGATATGTCGAAACGTCGCCGGCGAGTTTGAAAGCATCTTCGCGGTTACTTGCATCAATTTGCACAGTAAAGGCTGCTGCTGGGGGGCCGATATCCACCTGAGAAGCAACAACCTGGGCTCCCTTAAACTCTTTGCTGAAACGATCTTGTAAATTTTTTACTATTTGTGGTGAGGCAATATCTCGCTTGCTATAAGGCGTTATCTGTATTTGAAGCACGGCCATTTGTGTATCACCGCTGGCATAGTACGAGCTTTGAACAAAGTTGGAGCCGATAACATCAGCTGCCAGTTTATCGGCGTGCCCAGCGATCGCCTCGGCTTGGTTAATTGTAGTATTTTGCGGAAACTGAATTACTAGTGCCACGCCGTTTGTGTCTTTGGTAGGAGGAAAGATATTAAATACCACATTCTGGGCTACAACTAAGCCTGCCCCAATGAATCCGATCCCGACTATAACAGCTGTGACAATAACTGTTGATAAGCGCCTGCGGGAATGACGAGCCCAGATCATTGGCCTTGTAATAGCATGAGCTAGACGGCTCTCAAAACCAGCTGCAATTTCTTTAACTCCCTGGTCTCCTAGCTGTTTTTTGCCCAGAAGCAAAAAGCGTGAAAAGAATGGAATAAAAATTAGGGCCACGAACAGACTAATGATAAGTGCTGCTACGAGAGTTATGGGTATTGCTCGAATGAAACTACCGAGAATGCCGCCAACAAATAATAGCGGTGTAAAGCTGAGGGCTGCTGTAGCGGTAGCCGCGACCATAGCACGGCTTATCTTGCGTGTAGCCTCGAGAATAATCTGGCGGCGGTCTTTGTGATGGCGCCGGGCTGCATCTATGGCTTCAACCATAATTATGGTGTCATCCACAATAAGCGCTAAGCCTAAGATAAGCGCAAACAACGTTATTACGTTCAAGGTATAGCCGATCACATAGAGAAAGCCTAGCGTTGAAAGCAGCACTGTAACCATCGAGACGACCGTAATAATGGAGGCACGAATCGCGATTACTATTGAACCGACAACCAAAATTGCCAATAGTCCTTCAAGTAGAACTCTTTGGAGCTCACTTAGATTATCCTTGATTGACGGAGCAAAACTTGCACTTACCTCTGCCTCATAGCCCTTAAAATCTGGTTGCTCTTCGAGTTCTTTTAAGGCGGATTCTATCTCTTTATCTAGTTTTATGACATCCGCACCTTTATTTGCCGCAACTCCGATGATCACAGAATCGTAAAATTCAGTGTTACTACCTTCGCGCGTGCCATATCTATCAAAACTGCGCTGGATAGTAACCGATTTCCCTGTTGCTGGGTCTGTGGCCTGTACTAGAGGTTGCTTAACGAATACAGACTGGACGTTTGGCAACTTTTTGTTATTTAAGTACTTTGCTGCTGCTTCGGCTTTAGCGGCTAACTGAGCAGTACTTGCTTTGTTACCATCGTCGAAGAACGAAATAGCTACGTCAATCTGTTCGGTATCTCCACCTGTGGCTCCAAAGTATGGGGCATTGAATTGGAGATGTGCTTGACTGGGTAATTTATGGGGTAAACTGTCAATTGTACTTTTGAGGGTTTCGGAGGCGGTTTTTGCATCAGTACCCTCTTTATACTGGACGGTAGCAATAAAAAAGTTATCATTACTTTCGGTCTGTATAGTCTTGACCGACGATAACTTGAGGGTGGCTTCAGAAATAGGTTTAGCTAACTCATTGTCAACTTTAGTAGAGTCATTAACTGCATACGTGCCAGTCACAATAGTCAGCGGAATATTTACGCTCGGAAATCCTTCGCGCTTGAGTAGGGTTGTGTAGCTTAGGATTCCAAAGACAACGAGGGTTAGCCAAATTAACCCGGTCATGAGGGGTCTGTCAAAAAAAGCAATAGTGAACTTAGGTAGTAATTTGTCCTTCGGTAGCTTGTTTTTAGGCTTGCCTGGAGATTTTGCGGCCATGACGCCTCCCTATCTCAAGGCATCTTACAGAATATTCTTAACAAAATAAAGTAATTATGGTTTCCCTGTTCTGCGAAATCTAGAGATTATGGCCATGGTTTATAATGCTTATTCATGAAGCTTTTCCCGTCTGCGCGTCCCTACTGGCATGTTGATGCCAAGTGGATATGTGGCATATTCCTGGTTTCTACGCTTTCGTTAGCACTACTTTTGGCTACAGCTCTAAAGATTACCGATGAAAAGCGAGCTCCTGATATTGCAGCGCTTATTATTGGCAAAGGATTTATTCGTGGTAATTCAATTGACACTGATGCAGCCAAGCAAGAATTAGCCAAGAATGGCGGCACGATTCATCCCTTGCCCAATATTCCATCAGTTGTCATAACTGAAGCTGATTTAAATTCATCACCTCAGGATATATCTCTCAAAGTTTTTAGGCCTGTGACGCAAATAATCTATAAAGATGGCATTCAAGGCGCAGCTGATCAGCTGGCCACTTCCAAAGAGCAAAAGCAAAAGATTATCAAAGATGCGGTGTTCTTGAAACCTTTTACGAAACAGGCTCATAACGCTCTCAAAACACCGCTCATTATTCTGTCGGTTATTTCCATAATTTTGGTCGGGGCCGTGGTTTACTTCAGTGCTGCTTGGGGCCGCTTGTCTAATATTGGCTTTCTTCTACTGATGGTCAGCCTGCCCGGTACTTTGGCTTCGCTAATTTTGCTTCATCCGCCAAAGAATGGTCCTGGTGGTTTGGGCTCTCTTCCCCTAATGAGTCGGGAACTTGGCAGTGCGTTTAGTGAAGCCTATAGCAAAATCGTCTGGCTAGGAGCAGTTTTGTTGATAATCGCACTTATAGGTAAAATCTTCTCTGCCTCCAAGGAGAATCAAGCAAAACTTTCGAAAGAAAAAACTAAGTAAACTTTCGAAAGTAAGCTTTTATTATTTCTTTATATTGACAGCACGTACAAATAGTATGACAATTAAGTTAGTACAACTGGTGGGGCTAAAAAGGAGGGTTCTATGGCTACACAAAATAATGACCCAACAGGCTGGGTTGGTTGGGGATACTTTGCTGCGTTCATGATGATGTTCCTCGGTATTTTCCAAGGAATGGCTGGACTTGCAGCTATCTTTAAGGACAATTTCTATCTTGTGACACAAGAGCATCTGTTGGTCTTTAATTTCACAACTTGGGGTTGGATTAACCTGATCCTCGGTGTAGTCATATTGCTCGCCGGATTGGAGTTACTTCGCGGCGCTATGTGGGCAAGAGTTATAGCTGTTTTCTTGGCCGTGCTAAGTTTGGTTGCAAACGCCGGCTTTATAGACGCTTACCCAATATGGTCCATCCTAATGATGGTAATTGATGTGCTTGTCATCTATGCTTTAACTGTCCATGGCGGCGAGTTAAAAGGCGAATAGATAGATCTTAGTCGAATTTCAATAAAATAACCCTTCAATCGGAGGGTTATTTTTATGGCTCCTGGCAGCGAAAAGACTAAGACTTGCCGTTTAAGTACTTGCCGGCGACACTTAACGCGAACGAAGACAAGATGATAAAAACGGTTGCCATTAGAAGCCTCATGATTATCCTATTGAAATCTGACATATCCTGATCTTTGTCCGGCATTGTCAGGACTTGTATTAAACCTAAAATACCAAAAACGATCGAAGCGTAGATAAATACTCGCGTAGCTATTTTTTGCATAGTCCAAGTATAGCAAACGTTATTTTTTAGCTTGCTTATTGAGAGCCCACTGCACCGAAGGGCTTATCGGCTTATCTTTGCGGTGAATACAGCCAATCCAGCAACACGGTCGGCGTACACCTTCTTTTAACTCATCAATTACACGCTTAACATGTTTTTTTCTGGTCTCATCCATCTTGACGTTTATAGTCCAGCAAATCCACTCATTGCGTGCCAGTGGCGTTAGGCTCTCCCACCTTTCTAGGGCAGTTTCGTCAGACAATAAAGCCTTACGCAGATCTGCCGGTAGTTCATGCACCACACCAGTGGCAATTTGTTGTTTAGGCATGCTTTTATTTTACCAAGATTCGTCACCACTAGTTAAGGAAGTAAGAACCGCTAATGCTTGCCCAATAACGTATAGGATCAGATAATACCAATCAAAGTAGTAAGAATTGGAGGGTTTAGATGGCTCAAGTCACAGGCGAAAGTCCGCAAAATCATATACATAATGAAGTTATTGAAGGTCCACTGCCCGAAGGTTTTCCAGAAGTGGGACGCGAAGGAAAGGTCCGTAACATATACGTCTTGGGCCAGGAGATATGTTTGATCGCCAGCGACCGTGTATCTGCCTTTGATGTGGTCTCCCCTACTCCCATACTCGGCAAAGGCGAAATTTTAAATGATATTGCCAGGCGTGAGCTGGAAGCGGCTGAGCAGGCTGGTATCCCAACTTGGCTAAAATATGTGCCAGAAAACAACCCGCGTGCCGCCGTAGGAGAACTCGGTGAAGTTCAGCCGGTCGAGATGATATTTAGAAACTATATGACCGGAAGTATGTGGCGTGAATACCGTGATACAGGAGATTTTACTGGGCTTGGTTTGCCGAGTGGCTGGGTTGAGTGGCAGGAATTTAGCGGTGAACCATTGTTCACGCCAAGTACCAAGGAAAAAACAGACGTCAACCTTAACCCCGCAGCTCTGCTGGAGTATACGGGTCTTGATCCTAGGTTTCTCGCTAAGATGGAAGGAATGTGTAGAGATTTATTCAGCCTTGGCACGGCTAGGGCAGCAGCAAGAGGTTTGAAATTGATTGACACCAAATATGAGGTCATTCTCACGGTTGATGGTGAAATGAAAATAGGTGACGAAATCCACACACCAGATTCGTCTCGTTTTGTGATGACTGACGAATTTTACGAGGCATTGGCCAAGGGCGAATCGCCACGGAGCCTGTCTAAAGAATTTCTGCGAGAAATAATGTTAGACCGCGCAAATGGCGATGTAGCCAAAGCAAAAGAGTTGATGAAAGACCCCCTACCCGACGAAGTAGTTGATGAAACCCTCGAAAGATATCAGGAGTTACACACTACTTTTACAACCGAATAAGACTTGGCTCCCGATTAATGGGAGCTGTAATTGCTGGGTTAACTAAAGCAAAAAAAGCTTAAAAGTTATTTTATTCATAGAACAGTCGAGGTTTTTATTAAAATCTTGTATGGCTTGTGCTTGTTCATCAACTGAAGATTTAGAAGCACCTAAAATGTAGCGCGCGTTTTTTGTTAATGGCTGAGCGGCACAAGCAGTAACTGTTGTGTTGTGTAACGGGATAAAATGCAGGGCTAAGATTACAGTAAGAATAGCTATGCCAATCAGACCTAGTTTCTTAGATTTCATGACTGAATCTTACACGAAAAAAGTAATACATCCAAAATACTTATGTTTGGCTCTGGAGGCCGGACAAACGCACATCTGCAGCAGTGCTCGGAATAAATTCCTGTGCCCTGCCTGGATGACCGAACCGGCCCTTCGGGCTTTCCGGTTCTTGCCCAGCTCTCATGAAATGAAAAAGCTGCAGTCAAATGACTAAAACTTTTCCATGGCTCTGGAGGCCGGACTCGAACCGGCAACCCTCTGATTAACAGTCAGATGCTCTACCATTGAGCTAC